>CP127080.1:207500-507500 GCA_030252795.1 Porticoccaceae bacterium LTM1 | reverse complement strand
ACATTGTGCTCAAGGATTTTGAACAGGAGTCCTGTTTTATTCTGATGCTGTGGGCAATCGCCATAATGGGCTACAAGGCGCGGCAAACGGTTCACGAGCGTCGCCTGCTGCAACAAAAGCTGATACAGGTGGATGAAGGTACCCGCATACTGCCGGAAGACGCCCGCCAACTGACACGACCGATTCAGGCACTTCCCGAACAAGAGCAGACCTACCTGTTACCGCGCGCATTAACCGCCGCCCTGAACCGCTTTACTGCCACCAAAAGCATTCAGGACGCCTCAGCGGTAACTGGCGAGGTATGTGAGAAAGAGTCAGACCGACTGGACTCGGAACTCTCGATGGTGCGCTACATTGCCTGGGCAATTCCCTCCATCGGGTTTATCGGTACCGTGCGCGGTATTGGTGAGGCACTCAGTCAGGCCGACAAGGCCGTACAAGGCGATATCGCCGGTGTTACCGCCAGCCTTGGTGTTGCCTTTAACTCGACGCTGATTGCCCTGGTCATCAGTATTGTGGTGATGTTCCTGGTCCACCAGTTACAGCTGCAACAGGAGCGCCTGGTGTTGGATATTCACGGCTATATCGACAACAAACTTTTGCGGCACTTAAAAGCTGACTGAGTACCGGGCCTGTTGAAAACAGTATTTCGCCAAACAGATGTGGTTTGGCTATAGACCCAAAGGGGTTCGCAATGACAATAGCAGTATTTGACCTTAATGATTGCGCCATCGGTCATGGCAGCAACACCGATAACTGGCAGGAGAGCCCCGGGTTTGCCCTGCTGGAAGGTGATGCCATTGTCACTGGCCACAAAGCCCGTGAACGAGCCTGGCTGGAGCCTCAACGCAGCTTTCAGCACTATTGGCATCAGCTGAATCTGTCACCATTAAGCAGTCACAATCGCTCCGCCCGTCACCATGCCGATCTGGCCTATGCGCAATTGCAGCAACTCCATCAGGACAGCCAGCAGCCGGAGGAAGTCATTCTCGCGGTACCAGGTAACTTCACCCGCGAACAATTGGCATTGCTACTGGGGCTGATCAAAGCTTCCCAGTTTAAGGCCATTGGCCTGGTAGACAGCGCCATCGCCGCGATCAGCAGCGCCCCTGTCCAGCAAAATGGCTTGCATCTGGATATTCAGCTGCACCAGTGTGTTATCACTCGAATCAACGTAGACGGGGACATTCACCGCATTTCCGTAGAGCCCCTCAATGATCTCGGACTGAAGGGAATGATGGACAGTTGGGCGCACCACATAGCCGAGCAGTTTATTCACCAGTATCGCTACGACCCGCTGCACACCGCACACGGCGAGCAACAACTTTACGACCAGTTACCCAAATGGCTGAACGACCTGCAGAGTTCGCAACAAACTACTGCGTCCCTCGATACAGCCAAAGGGAATTTCAACCTCAACCTGTTGCGCGATGAGTTGATGGTGAGCAGCCAGGCTCGTCTGCAACGATTGCTGCAAGGGGTGGATAAATTCCTTGAGCCAGGCGACTGTATTTACCTGTCACACCGTCTTGCGCAACTGCCCGGTGTCGTCGATGCCCTTAATGCCAGCTGTCATGTTCTGTCCGAGCACGCCGTGCTTGAGGGCTGCCTGCAACACCAGCAGGCAATACGCAGTGACAGCGAGGCACTGAAGTTCATTACCCGGCTTCCCGCCGACAACCCGGTTTCAAAACCTCAGTCATCTACAACAGCGGCCACTTCCGAAGGCAGTGCCAACCCCACCCACGCATTGATTGGCCATCGCGCCCTGGCCATACAAAGTCAGTTAGGCTTAAGCCTGAATGAAAATGGCCAGTTAACAGCATCCCCGGAATCCAATGCTGACCTGGTACTGGCGATAAACGGCAACGGCCTGAAACTGCACAGTCGTCCCGGCGTCGAAGTAGAGGCTCCCAGTGAACTTCAAGCCGGCTCGGTGATTAAGTTAGTTGGGAAACCCATTGTTCTCATTCAGGTTGAGTCGTAGGGCCTACTGCCGTGGCAAGAAAACGTCGAATCAGTCCATTCAGCCTCTCATTCCTCGACATCATGGCCTGTGGCTTTGGTGCTGTTACCCTGCTGTTCCTGATTCTCAAGCACGACGTTGTTCCCGTCGATACCGCCGACCCCAACCTCTCCGCCGAAGTGGCTTTACTGGAAGAGGATATTCGTGTCGGTGAAGAAGAGCTGGTTCAACTGCGCAACTCACTGGATCAGGTACAGCGCGACACTGTGGATGCACAGGGGCTGTCCACCCGTATTGTCACTCGAATTGAAGAGATCAAGCGGGAGCTGAGCTTGCAGGACGACCCAGAGGCGGAGATTGAAACCCTGCGTAAGCAGGTAGAAGAGCTCGAACTGGAAATTTCCACCCTTGAGGAAGAGTCTCGCGACAATGACCTGCGCAAATTTGTTGGCCAGGGCGATCGCCAGTACCTCACCGGCCTGAAACTGGGTGGCCGCAATGTACTGATTTTACTGGACGCTTCCTCCAGCATGCTGGCCGAAGATATCGTAAACACTGTAATTCGTCGCAACCAGTCTGACGAAATCAAGCGAAACTCCCCGAAATGGGTTCGTGCAATACGCTCTACCGAATGGCTGGTTTCGCAGATGCCCCCCGAAACCCAGGTACAGATCTACGCATTCAATACCGAGGCAAAACCGGTACTGGAAGAGAGCGCCGGCCGTTACCTCGAGGCCGCCGACAACGAACAGATGGACAAACTGTTTAAAGCACTACGGCAGGTATCCCCTAACGGCGGCACTAGCCTGATCAACGCCTACAGCGCTATCGAACAACTCACTCCCAGACCGGATAACCTGTTTTTAATTACCGACGGTTTGCCAACCCAGGGTAAAAAGCCCCCCCGCGGCAACACCATCAGCGGGCGCGATCGGGAAGAGCTGTTTTACGACTCAACCGAAGCCCTGCCCCGCGGGTTACCGATTAATGTGATTCTATTCCCCTTTGAAGGCGACCCCCGTGCAGCCGCCTCCTTCTGGAAACTGGCGATGGCTACCAAAGGGTCATTTATGAGCCCGTCCAAAGACTGGCCATAGGAGCAACACAATGAGAAGACGGCGCGGATCAGTTACCGAAATCAACATCTCGTTTCTCGATGTCATCAGCTGCGGCTTTGGCGCCATTGTGCTGTTGTTACTGATTGCCAAGACCGTCGAATCCACCTCTTTTGAAGACGCCGAGGATCTGGATGGGGTTGTGAAAGATCTTCAGCAACAGCTGTTTGAGATTCGCGGCGAAACCAATGTACTCAACCGGCAGCTCCTCTCCAAAGAAGAGCAACTATCCCAGCTGCGTGTGAAAATAGCTCGACTACAGGAACAGTTGGCCAGCGTAGAACGTCAGCAAAAAGCCATCGCCCAGGTAGATACCACCGAAAAAGACAAATTGACCCTGGCACTGCAGATTCTGACTGAAGAGATGGAGCGACTCCTCGGCAGCAGTTATCGGCGAACAGACGCCACTGTGGGCGGCATTCCAGTGGACAGTGAATACATTATTTTCATTATCGATACCTCTGGCAGTATGACCACCTACGCCTGGAATCGGGTTCGTCAGGAGATGGTCAACATTCTCAACATCTACCCGAAGGTAAAAGGTATTCAGGTGATGAATGACATGGGGGATTACATGTTCTCCAGTTACCGCGGTCAGTGGATTCAGGATACACCAGCGCGGCGCAACAGCATCATCCAACGCTTAGCAACCTGGAATCCGTTCAGTAACTCCAGCCCTGTTGAAGGGATTAACCGGGCGATTCGCAACTATTACGATCCCGACAAAAAAATCAGCCTCTATGTGTTTGGCGACGACTTTACCGGCCAGTCCGTTCGCAAGATCCTCGATACCGTCGATTACATCAACAAAGAGCGCTTGGCGGGACAGCGAATGGTTCGCATTCACTGTGTTGGTTTTCCGGTACATTTTGAGGAATTGCCTCCTAATCGTCAGCAAAGTGCCTACCGGTTCGCCAACCTGATGAGGGAGATGAGTTACCGCAATGGCGGAACCTTTGTCGGCTTGACCAGTACTAAGTAGGATGACTCGGTACTTTACAGCTGGACTGCCGGCTTATAGCCGGGACGGACAACCGGCAGAGGACATCATTACAAGCTACTTTTAGGGTATGACTCAAAATGGCGTTACATAAGATGACAAAAACTATCGCAAAACTGCTGATTCCCGGTTTTTTGTTTTTGGCGGGCTGCTCCACCAATGTAACCATAACAGGCAACTACCCAACACCACTCTGTGATCCATTGCCCATTAAAGCCGGGCTGTTTTTTAATGAAGCATTCAAAACCTACACCTTCAGTGATACCTCCGGTCGCCGGGATGTCACTATGGAATTTGGACCGGCACAAACCAAGCTGTTCACCACTATTTCCAGCTGTGTATTCCAGGAAGCGCAAGTGCTGAGCACTATGCCCGGTGATGACGGGAATGGCGGAGAGAACTTTGCCCCTAACCTGGACCTGATTCTTGTTCCCAATGTCGAAGAAGTGCAGATCGCCCTACCCTACGACACCAGCCTGAATGTTTATGAAGTCTGGATTAAGTACAACCTGCAGATTTTTGATGCCAACGGCAACGCTATAGCCGATTGGATTATGACGTCATACGGAAAAACACCGACGCGCTCAATGACATCCGCCGAAAAGGCTTTAAATCTGGCCAGTAATGTAGCTCTTCGTGATGCCGGCGCTCGTATCACCCTCGGCTTTGGCAAGATTCCGGAAGTTGAGAGCCTGTTGGCCAATCAACAGAGGCAAAGCCGTCAAGCTGCCGACAGCAGCCAGGAGAGTGCACTATGAAATTCCCAACGCTCGGTTTTGTAACTCTTCTGACCACTCTGGCACTGGGTTCCTGCACCTCTACTCGGGTGGACGAATTTCGTCGCAGCGGGGTAGACGATATTCCCATTGCCGAAGATGAGTCCATTGTCATCCTGGGCAGACGCCATCTGGGAGATTATGAGACCGAGCCACAATTTATCGACTGCATTGGCAAACGTATCCACCGCAAACTGGATATCAACGTGGTGCCCGAAATACAGTTTATAGATCAACTATACCCCTGGTTTGAGCCGCGCACAGCACCACTTAAATTACCGCGCATGGAAATGCTGATGTCCGATACCAAAATCGCAGCGGAAGTAAAAAAACTGGGTATCCAATACCTGATCTGGGTGGATGGGAAAACCGAAACCACCGACAGTGAAGGTTCGCTGAGTTGTGCCATTGGCCCCGGTGGCGGTGGCTGCTTTGGCTTTGCAACATGGGACAAACTCTCCACCTATGAAGCCATTATCTGGGATGTGGACACCATGCAGGAGAAAGGTCGTGTCAGAGTGGAAGCTGAAGGCACATCCTATCTGGTAGCGGTTGTAGCACCAATACCGATGATTGCCCAGGTACAGGATGAAGCCTGCGAGGGTATCGGCAACCAATTAATTACCTTCTTTGACGGTGAATAATCGCCATGGAGTTCAATAGGTTTCACAACAATAATAGTATTGCCCGGACTGTAATCAGTCCGGCATTTACATTTGGCTTTTGGGCAATGCTTTGCATCGCACTCTGCTGTGTCAGTGTCTCCAGCCTCGCAATGTCTGACAAAAAAGAAAAAGAGATCGGCAAGGAGATGTATGAAGGCATACTCGCAGAAATGCCGATATACGATGAGCCGAAGCTGGTTGAATACGTCACCAAAGTCGGCAATCGAATTGCTAAAATTTCCAACCGCCCGGACTACGACTTCACCTTCACCATTATCGACAGTCCTGATATTAACGCCTTTGCCACGCCCGGCGGATACATTTACGTTAATCGCGGCCTGATCACTTACATGACTTCAGAGGCACAACTCGCCGCAGTAATTGCCCACGAAATTGCCCACGTCACCGAAGACCACCCCGCTCGTATTGAGCGCGCATCCACAACCAACCAGGTGCTTTCACAGATCATCGGGTTTATCACCCAAAGTGGTGATGTAGCAGAAGCCAGTGCCCTGTGGGGGCAATCCATGGTCAGCGGCTACGGGCGCGATATGGAGCTTGAAGCCGACCAGGTGGGTGCCCAGTACCTCTTCAAGGCAGGCTATCCACCAGATGCCATGATCGAAGTGATCTCCATTCTAAAAGACACTGAGCGAGTGGAAAAACGCAAGGCTTTGGACACCGGTAAAAAAGCCCAAAATTATCACGGCCTGTTTGCCACGCACCCACGGAACGACAAACGTTTGCAGCAAGTAATTGCCGAGGCCGGCGACTTGCCCCAAAGTCTTGATGCCGAAAAAAATATAGTGCCATTTAGAGTGGCGACTGACGGAGTAACCTGGGGCGACAGCGTGCGACCTCCCAAGCCGAAAGAAAATCGCTTTTATCAAGAGAAGCTGCGTTTTCGATTTGACTACCCGGCTGGCTGGAAATTCACCCAACAGGGCAACACCATAATCGGGCGCCCTGAAGAAAAGCCCTACCAGATGACCATCGAAATTCATCAGCGCACCAAAGACAGTCCCTACGACTTCCTGAAAAATCAGCTCGGATACTCACTGATCAAAAAATCAGAAGCCTTCACCCAGGCGCGATTGAATGGCCATCGCGGTTTTGTCGAGTCAGCTGATGGCAAACCCGACCAGCGCATTGCTGTAATCTACTATAGTCGCTATGCATACGTGTTTAGAGGCGAACTGCTGGAAGGCGATAATCTCAAGGCCGCCGATGAAGAGTTCAATTACATTATCAACAGCTTCCGACCTCTCTCTGTAAGACAACAACAGGCCAGGGACGCTAAAACCATTGAGTACGTGAAAGCAAAAAAAGGACTGACCTTTGAAAAATTGGCCAAATACCTGAAACTCGGCAAATACGGCGAAGACGAACTACGACTGATCAATGGCTACTATCCCGTCGGCGAGCCAGATCCGGGCGAATGGATTAAAATTATTCGCTGACTTCCACCTTCAATACCTTTCTTTGACAACTCTAAAAATATCTATTTAAGGGTACTTCTAAAAATAGTGATTTTTTTGCAAAAAGCTGTTTCATAATGTAACGAGCGCAGGTAAGACAAGGCAAAAAGAGGTGAAAAAGCGGAGTTTACTGGAGTAAATGAGCATTTTGAGCCACTTTTTAACGCCGTATTACCGCTATATTCGTAACCAAGTATTTGAAACATGGCAACAGGATACCTGTGCCCGTTGAATGGACTAGGTGCGATTTGAAACCGAAAATCTGGCCATTCTCACATTCACCCACTTAGCTTGATGGTACCATAAAAGAAATAACAAGGGCAGGCAAACACATCAAGAGGCACCCCCCCTCCTCCTAACAACATACATCAAAAGACCACTCAATACAGACACGAAAGACATGAAAGCCACCATAGAAAGATGGCCCTTAACACCACGATCTGTGGGTGAGATATTTAGTTCAGGGTAAAACCCACTCAGATCAAAAGCCTGCAATGGGAAAACAAGTATTATCAACGCATAAACAGCACCTACAGCCGCAAGAATAGCCGATACCGCATACACGTTTGAGAAACGCTTCAGGATAAAAAACTCCAGCACCACCCCATATATGACAGAATAAACCACATACTTATAACAAATAACCAAAGCCCCGAGAAAAATAGAAAGAACATAAAGCCCAATCTCAACAACTGACCCCGGAGACTCGATTACATATAAAAATAAAAACAAAGATATAAAAAAAGGCGGCAATAAAGAACCCAAAATAATCCTTAATAACATTAAACCGACCTCATTAATCACCAACCATACGAAGCGGAAAACACCTCAAGCCACTAAACCTTATAGCACTTAAAATAGCGCATTAGAAACCAAATAAAGTGCAGAGCTGTCACACTTATATAAGCCCAAAATAAAAATCAAATAAAATAATCAGCGATTTTCATCCCAATGATTAATCGTTTCCTTATCGAGCTGCTTAAAGGTTTTAGGGCCATAATAATCATTGGTATAAGCCAGAACCAAATTAATATTCTTTGGCCTATCACAATCCCCCCAGTTCCCATAGGCATTATAGCCAGCGCCATGGGTAAATATGTATATATCCCTATTCTCCTCAACCATTACCGTCCTCGCAATAAATCCCGGGTGGAGATAATGAGGATATTTAGTTAAATTTTGAAAGGCATGCGGCCAGTCCGTAGATCCAACATACTCCTGGGTTACAGGCCCAATTTCCTTCAAATAGAGCGATGATATATTAGTGAATTGTGGTGGAATTGGGACATGCGCAATCAACTCCTCTTGACCATCTATCCTTGTTAACTCTGGCAGCAGTCTTCGAGACGGATAAGAAAAATAGCGAAGAGAAGAGTTCACTTGGCCAAGGGTGCATCCAGGTGTCAACTCTGGGCACACAAAAGTTTTTACGTCATAGTTATGATATGAACTATTGCTCTTATTGAACTCTGCATCTTTTGGAAAAGGCGGGTAACCCATTGAATTGTTAACATATAAATCCGAATCACCCGAAGTGTAGTCAGAAAAGGTATCAAGTATATCTGCTGCATAATACGTTTCTAGTATGCCTGATAAGAGAGCCCCCATTTCAACCGCATCTTCTTCTGGAAATGTTACAGAATCACACGCATCCAGATCCTCTTGGCCACCAGGAAATTCCTCCTCAACCACCTGTGCAAACCTGAGGGCATTCATATCAACATGTTCCTGATCATAAACCTTGACGCTATAGACTCCCCAGGTTAGCCCACACCCCCAAACAAACGGCTCCGTGGGATCATAATACGGATTGTAGTATGGGTCATAATACGGATCATAATATGGTCCATATGGATCTGTAGGAATCCCTTGATAAAACGGATCGTAGTAAGGATTTATATAATAGCCACAATCATAGTAACTGACATAAATATCCTCCACCGAAGAGTGGTTTTCAAAGAAGTCAGGATCAGAGGTCCAAGAAACCAAGTTACCCATAAATTTATTGAAGGCTTCAGTGTGCTCATGAAGACCCAGCACCCCCCCCGTAGACGCCTTTCCAGACGAATATACAACCAAGTCATTAACACTGGGCACATGATCACTTAGGTTATACAGCTGGAGGTCAATATTACCATCACTATTGTAATCGTTAAGTAGCCAGTCGATGCGCGCTACCCCCCACCCCTCAGCGACCGATTCTTGTGAAGAAGTTGGAATTATATGGGAAAAATTATTAGCACTACTTTGTATCAAAATAGTTGAAGTAATGGTACCCAAACTCTCTGGCCCAGAGTCCACTCTTTTCACAAAAATATCCAACAGGCCATCCGAGTTAACATCACCCACCCGCATTTCATATTTAAACTTTGACTGTTCAATTATAGGTAGAACAGTCTCTTCATCCACCGACCCCAACTCTTCAATTAAAACAGAGGCAATTGGACTCGTGGCCTGCCAAGGTCCATATTCAACTACAAAAAACTCGTACACACCTGGTGCAACATCACTAAACTCGTAGACCGAAACCCATGCGTCCCCAGCTGTTTGAACGACAGGCTGCCATTGTGAGCCATCCACCCTCATTATTAGGTGCCTTTCCACATAGACATCATCATATAAATATCCCCAGGGGGCTATATAGCGGTCATGCTCAACGGTAAAGTGAGCAACAATAAAAGAGTTATCCACAACCTCCGAAACAAATGGAGTCTCAAGCGGCGGTGGTACCTGAGCTTTAGCAAAAACCGAAGAAGAAAAAAATGCAATGAAAATAAAAATCTTATAGAATCTGAAAATCATCCCTCACCTCCCTTTTCTCAATTTGAGTCCTTTTTTTTACCCCTAACCTTTACATCTGGCTTATACATTTCCCTCAATCTCTTATTGGCAACACGAATCATTGATCTAGAAATTTTTTTGGAATTAGACTTATCAATAAAATCCTTAGCTATACTCTTACATGAGTTTTTAGTCTTTGAATAATTTGCGTCATCCTTGACATGCTCGCGCCTCAAGCAGTCATGATATTCCCTGTAAAGTTTAAGATCATATGGAACATCAGCTTTAGCATGTGGAGAAATCAATATGACAAAATACAAACACAGGAGTCCTTTCATAGCATGCACCATTAAGAATTTTTATTAGAAATAATACCAAGCTTAAGTACTAAAACAGGAATCAGAAGCTTAGATTATGAAGGAACAAAGCCACCACGTATAAGGTATGACAACTATATTCCATTGAGAACTAAAGATAGTTGCTCACGCTAAATTAGCAAGCTCAGCGATTAATTTTATTTCCCTCACTCACATTCCCCCCTGCAAGTACCCTGCATAAACAGAGCGATAGAAAGACATCAAAGATGGTAAACCCTCTCAAATACAACCCTACCAATCCTCAGTTAGAACCACACCATCCTGCTACGTAACTCAAATACGTTCTTTTACTTAGCTAGCCCAGTAATTCTGTTGATCCACTGGCTTGGCGTACCACGATGTAACAGTATTTCTCCACACTGACAGTGTGTTACTTAGGACAATTTCAGCGGGCGTCAAGCCTGAGTCGACTCCATCTGAAACAGAGTCAGCAAGTGCAGTAATTATGAAACCGCTTTGAGGGCAAGGCGGTAGCGCACGGAGACCCGGAGTGTATACACATACATGAGGAGTCGAGTACGATACCAACGCAGCCATCGCGGAAAAAGTGCATTTTTAGAGGTACCCTAATGAAGTATTGGCTATTCAAATCCGAACCCGACGAATACAGCATCGACCAACTAGCCGCGGAACCCAACCAGACCGGACACTGGAATGGCATTCGCAATTACCAGGCACGCAACCTGCTGCGAGATCAGGTCTCCGTTAATGATCAAGTATTTTTCTACCATTCCAGCTGCAAACCCGCTGGTATCATCGGCGTTATGAAAGTCGTGAAGGCCGCCTACCCAGACCCGGATCAATTCAATCCCGAGAGTAAATATTTTGATCCGAAGGCAACGGCAGAAAACCCGCGCTGGTTTTGTGTTGATGTACAGCTGGAGCAGAAGTTTCCGAGGCTGATTCCACTTACCGAGATTAAGGCCACAAAAGCACTGGAAAATATGACACTGGTAAAACAAGGCCGCCTCTCCGTCCAACCAGTAACAGAGAACGAATGGGGCACCTTACTCAAAATGCTGTAGGAGCGGCTTCAGCCGCGAACCAGACTCTGTCTCTGACATAAGAGTAGAACGATAACATGCTACTCCAAAGATGGAGTTTCGCCATTCTGTATATCATAGTTTTTATATTTTTCAGGAACAAACCGGTAGTGTCCGGTAATCTCATATAAAAATAGCTTATTCTCCATGCGGGGCCCACGACCCACATTATGAACAATAAGTGGAGTCCCTGTTTCAGAGGAATACTCATCCACAACAATACCAATATGCGGACGCTTTCCGGGCAACATCCAGGTAACAAGATCACCGGGTGAATAGTCTTCTGGATCTTCAGTAATTGGCAATACCGTGCCATACCGTGAAAAGAAGGTCTGCAGATTCGGAACTCGACGGTGATCGATATTTTTATCGGCCTTGGATAGCCCCCAAATCGTTTTGGATGGATACAGATCAAAGTTATCGGTTATATCCTCATGAACCAGAACCTGAAGATCCACACCCAGCGCCCGATACGACCGAATTACAACATCCGTACAGACACCTTTATTTGGTGACACATCTCCACCTGGGTAAGAGATCGAAACATAAGAGCCATCGTAAATCACATGGTGCTTGGTTCGATCCTTTGCAGCAGACACCAACTCTTCTTCAAAGCTGCTACCGAAGCAGGTTATTGGCAACAGAAGAATGGTTGCTAGAGTTAGCTTATTCATTGAAAACGTCCATAACAGGAGCAAATTTAGAGCACCAGCGGTAGTTTGCCCATGTCTGCTTGTGATTGTTACGCATTTCCGATGATTCCAGTATCTTTCCCATCCAGGCTTTTGGTGTTTTTCTCTTGCCAATATTCCTCGACACCCTCACGCCCACGGTTATCAGCCCACTTCCTTAATGTTGGACGCTCACCAACTAAATCATAGAAAGGGACAGCATAGCCACATGACGTTTGCACAAGCTCTATATCCACTTCAAAAACTTGTCGTGCTCCAGTGTACTCAGGAAATAGCCTCATAAGGTCCCGCCATTCATCCTCTCGAGGGTGAATAGCTTTTGCCTTCCCATACAACCTTAATATAAGTGGCTGCTTATCAAATGAGCAAAACATTATTGTCATTCTACGATTCTCAAGAACATGAGCTGCCGTTTCATTACCACTACCGGTAAGATTTAGCCAAGCCTCCTTAGAACCACTTAAAACCCTAAAACTATCCATGCCTTTTGGGGAGACATTTACAAGGCCTTCACTGCCCGCCGAACCGCCTCGCGACGAAACTCTTCGGTATAGGCTTCTTTTCTTTTTCTTGCCATCTCACACCTCCATGTTAGCCGTGAAGCTAACTATAGTAGGTGTCTACTAAATGTGGGTAACTCGGAGCCCTAACGCCCGGTTTAGTGGCGGCTGGAGCGCAGTGTAAGCCGTTCAGCCGCGCCCTGTGCGGCCTTGCTACAACCGCTTGTTATAAAGAGACTTTCTTCCAATGCCACATACCACCATTGGCTATACGAGCGACGACAATTTGCGTAAACTCCATTGCTAATATAGAGCCGTGTGAAAATCGAGTTTCCAAAAATAGAGCTAGAGACCTTCACATAGCCATCAAACCAGATACCCTCATACTCGAGATAACCTGGCTCACCCATGCTAACTTCAACAAAGGGTATAGCTAGAACCTTTTTCTTAATATCTTCAACTTTGCTCCAGTCATCGATATCATCGGAACAATCAATAATTGAGTTCGCATGAAGCTCATACGCTCCGATAAAGGCCAATAGCACAACGGCCGGAGCACCAAGGACTATAGACACCCACCTAATCATGCTGATTCCTTTTAACGCCCAAAGCAGCGGTTTATCCGCTACCTTTGCTTGTTATATTTTGTTTTGATCAACTTGCAGACCAGTCTTTTTAGTCTTTTTTAGCTGTTCTATAGCAAACTCTTCGGTAACAAAACCTATCACATCACTGGAATCAAGCAGACCACCTTCTAAAACCCCGGTATTAATTTCCATTTCCGAATTTGTAATGAACACTTTTTCTTTGGTTCCTGCACTCACATCAAACTGCTTAGTAAACATGAGATAGTAGATACCTCCTGCCTTCACATTGAATTTAGTTTCTATTGGATGCCCTTCGACGTATTGCCAGCCTGGAATATTCTTTGCGCCAAAAGTATATTCTCCTCCAGACAACCTCAGAATTCCGTATGAGCCATTAGACAAAGCTAATTCAACCTTTCCATTTACAAAGATATTTGTATCTCGCGCACTTCCCGGAAAAGCTGATTTTCTAAAGACATAAACAATGGCTTTATCTGATTGATGACTCTCTATACCTGCGAACGGCTCTCCAACCGGAGAGCTAGCACACGAAGCCAACAAGAGAAGCAAAGGCATAAAAGCTATTAAACGCATTGTAATTTTCCCTAAAAAATATAACGCCCGCAGAACCGGGCCGGCAAGCGTTTATTGGCCTGCTCTTCAAGGCCAATGCTTGCTGGATCCGTGTTGCTGCGTTTGTTAGGCATTTTTAGCATGGGTTTAAATTATAATCGTTGTATCTCGTTACATTTTTCTGCCAATGAGCCAGCTACGGCGCTAACCCAAATTTCAAAAGTGTTTCTATATCCTGCATTCTTCAACATATCTGAAAAAAAGTCTTGGCATTCTTCTGGAGCGTTTATACCGGCAATTTCAAATAGTTCACTTCGAGCTTCCTTCCATATTAGTTCTACAAATTCGGAATTAAGCTTCAATAGGTTCCTAGTCCGATCTTTAACAGATTGAGTTTCAAAATCGATGTCATGAGATAAATGAGCAAAATCGTTCCTGAGCTTTCTCAATATATGAAAACTCTTTCTGAGCTTTGGACCAATACAACCAGTACGAAAAGACAGTTCAATTTTAGAGGACATATTGCCAATTGGAGCATTGGCGCCATCGAAGAGAGGATCATGCTCCTCGCAACATAACTCCAAGCGGTTTTTTAATAGCTCTTCAAGAATATCCTCAATTACAGCAGATGCCATTACGACACTGCCCCGGACACTCTCTTTCTTAAGAGCTTTCCAGACCTTTTCAAATCTGATGCTAAGTGTTGATTCTGTTTCCATGTGTATGCCTAACGCCTACGTCAGACGCATTTTTGGAGTGGAGGCAATTGGGAAAAAATTGCGAAGCAATTCCCAATTGCCGGAACGGAAAAAATGTCGGCTGCACGTTTTTGTTAGGCAATTTCATGATTTTCCATTTTCTTCGCAATTTCGTTGCAAAGATTATTAAACGTCTCCACTTGCCCTTCTTCGTAAAAGAATATTCCAGTGCTTAGATCAGGAGTTTTGGCAACTGCCTTCATTGATTCAGAAATTGCCGCGATGATTGAAGCCTTCTCTATTGAGTATGAATCAGTATTGAAGTGTATTAATCCATTCCGCGTTTCGTTGAGCCACTTGATAAGATGTCTATCAAGCCCTGAGTCTTCGGAAAATAGCTTATCAAAGAGATCCATAAAGAAATCTAGTTGTGGATCTGGCAGTTCATCACCTTTTTCATAAGCCTCTAGCCATTTTTTGAGATGGTTAGGTTTCCAAGTATCAAATCCCGCACTTCCACGTAGTGCCATACACATCGATGCTTGCAGTGCGGAATGAGCGGAAATCAAGGCCCACTTACAGGCTCTCGTTGAATCAAATGAAGTTCGGGCATGAACAAGTAGCTCTTCAAGAGAGGCATGCAAATCGATTTGCCTATCAAAATTTATATAGCCTTCCATAGTTTCGATCTCGTTTACTGCCTAACGCTTCCATAATTTGCGGCGTGCTTTTCGCGGCGTCAAATTCATGACCTTGTTAGGGCCGCCGAACTCCTACCTCCCAGCCAAAATCCGACTCCCGCAAATATACAAGGAATTATAGATAATAGATTTCTTTTCAAGTACCACCATTTATCCGAGTACTCCCATATTTTCACGCCATGATTTAAAAATTGTCGATGATAAGCGTAAAAAAGCAAAACACCAACAAACCAAGCAGCGAACACACTAACAATGACTGATGGACTTACACTTCTTTTTAAGGGTGAGACAGACAGCATAATCACTGTGGGCATCAAAAAATACACCACAATCCATATAGGTAGTGTATTCACTCCAAACAACAGCATCTCAGAGGGAGCATCAGAAAACCCTAGTCGAGATAAGGCCGTGAACAAGATATGTGCAATCGACCCCAGAGTTAGAGCTAAAACTGTTTGCTTGAGTCCTCTCATATTTTCACCCTAGTAGCCCTAACAGCCTGTTTAAGAGGCCTTCGGCCTCATAACAATTATTATCAGGCTTCCCGCTTAATATATTATCGGGCCGCCTACCCTTTAGATAACTCTTTGTTTTATATACAACAAAATCTATATCAAAATTATTTGATACTATTATCAGGCCTGATACAAATCGTTCTTCGCTTGACTTTGAAGGAAATAATTATGCTGTATACAAATACAGCAATCAGAAAAGGATTTTCAGATGAGTCAATCGCCATTCCTTCGGTCTATCCATGAGCATATGCTCACCAGGCGCTAAGTTGTTAAACAATAAAGGCATCTCTTTACTGGATCAAGGTATAGATGAACTAAAGAGGCGTGCAAACCAATATTCCTCATCGGAAGAGCGACATCAATAGTGAGTACCAATCTAAATGGATCTCCGCCTACGCGGGGATGACGGATGGGAGATAGATGCGCTGAGAATGCTCCTTTTTGCTCATGGTGCGCACGGGGCACCCTACTTCGTGTAGTAATTAACATGTGGATCACCGCTTACGCGGGGATGACAAAGAGCAGCTTTAAATGAATAGCACCCAAGCGAGACCTTGCCCAACCGGAACAGGTTTGCCCGATTTGTGGGTATTATGAGGGCGGGCCTGTTCCGGTTGGGTAAGGGCGGGTTTTTGGCACTTAAAGAGCATTAAAGAAACAACAACCAAGAGGCTCTTTGCTAAGCGAAGGATGACAGGAGGTGCGCACGGCGCACCCTACCTAAACTGGCCCGCCCGGGGATAACAAAGGGAAAGAAGGTTGGATTAAGCCCCCTTCTCCTCACCCCCAAGTACTTCTTCTTCCTGCCGAGCATCGGCAATCCAGCTTTGTACATCCGCATCGGACAACACATGGTGCATATACTGCTCAGCCAGTGAATCCAGTTGAACGCCATAGGTGTGGAAGCGTAGTGCAACCGGGGCGTACATGGCATCGGCAATTGTAAAGTAGCCGAACAACCAGGGGCCGTGGGTGATATGTTTTTGACGACACTCAACCCACATGTCATTTATGCGTTTGATATCCGCTTCCAGCTCCGGGGTCATCGGCACTTTCCGGCCTGTGGCTCTTGCGTTCATTGGCATTTGACTTCGCAGTGCGGCAAAACCTGAATGCATCTCGGCGCTGATGGAACGGGCGTAACCGCGTTCGACATAATTACGTGGCCAGAGGTGGCCTTCGTCCATGTTTTCGCTGACGTATTCGCAGATTGCCAGCGAGTCCCACACTTTGCGGCCATCATCAATCAACACAGGCACGCGCCCTGATGGGGAGTAATCTCTTATTTCCTTCGCAAACTCGGGCGTATCAAGCGGCAGTCGTTTCAGCTCGACATGTACGTTGGCTTTTCTAAAAGCCAACCAGGCACGCATTGACCAGGATGAATAGTTTTTATTACCAATTACCAGAACCGGATCGGTATAGACACTCATAGGGACTCCCCGCAACTATCGTCAAAAACCTGAAGCGGCATCATCTGCCACTTATTCACAAGTATTAAAAAGATAGTCGAAAACAGCGGGGAATGGCGATAACTCACCGCCATATTTCTCAGTGAAATTGAGTCAGATCAAAATGCCGACTTGTTTGGCGATCAGCCAGCTGCCACCAGCCATAAGCAATACCACCAACCATATCACCAACAACAGTTTCCAGCCGCCAAAGGGTTTACGTTGTACCGAGTGGACACCGCTGGAGGTTACTTTACGCACCCGCTCCAGGTCTTCGGGATAGAGTTCTTCTTCACTGCGCATGACATTGGCTCTTCTGAAAAAAGCCAGTTTAAAACTCGTGGCTTAAAGTCTCAAGGGACAAAAACTGCGCTGCTTCAGCGGGGTTACCACTGGCGATATGAGGCACTTCGCCGATCATTGGTGCGCGAATCAGTTGTTGCAGTGTCGCCAGGTTTTCGGTGTAACGAGACATCTCGGGATCGACCCGGTTGGCCACCCAGCCAGCCAAAGGCAGGCCATCGCGCTGAATGGCTTCGACGGTGAGCAGCGCGTGATTGATACACCCCAGCCGCATGGCCACCACCAGAATAACCGGCAACTGCAACTCACGAGCAATATCGGCAAAGGTTTCCCTCGAGTTGAGCGGCACTCGCCAGCCACCAGCACCTTCTATAACCGTAAAGTCCGCGCCCTGCATTAAAACGCCACGACAGTATCCGGCGATACGCGATGCCTGCAATCGTTGCCCCGCCTCCTCAGCGGCTATATGCGGTGCAATAGCGGGTTCCAGCGCGATGGGGTTAATTTGCTGGTAAGGCATTTGTTTGGAGGCGGCAGATTGAAGTATCAGTGCGTCGCTGTTGCGAAGGCCATCGTCGCTCTGCTCGCAACCAGCAGCCACGGGCTTGCAGGCTGCTGTGCTTTTCCCGCTGTTATTGGCTCCGTGCAGTAACGCTGCTGCGATAAAGGTTTTTCCCGCGTCGGTATCGGTCCCGGTGATAAAGTATTTTTGTTTCACACCTAAGCCTCTTTTTTGACCACGCCGTAAATCACTTCATAGCTCGCTGGAAGTACACCCGTTTCGGTGCGGAATTTTTCGTAGGCGTCGGTTAACAACTGCAATCTTTTACGACCGGTCATCCCCTGATTGCGACCACTGTTGATGTTGTGCGCGCCCAGTGCCTTGAGTTCGCGCATCAGTGATTTGAGGTCGTCATATTCAAGCTGATGTTTTTCCACCACCAGCTCTACCTGCAAACCTGCAATCTGCAATTGATCACGAAGTTTTTCGACCGCAATAAACTCATTTACGTGAACGTAGTCGTCCACCGCACGCCATGCATCGTGCAGCTCTGTAAGGGTGTTGGCGCCAAAGGTGCTGAATATGGCAACGCCCTGCTCGTTCAGGACTCGGTACAGTTCTGAGCCCCAGACATCCGGGTTCTCGCACCACTGGTAGGCGAGGCTTGATACCACCAGATCGAACTGGTTATCGGCCAGGGGTAAGGATTCAGCGTCACCACAAACCCAGCGATCCGCAACCGGCCGTTGGGCACGGGCATATTCCAGCATACCGGGTGCCAGATCCAGGGAGGTCAAATGCACGGAAGGCAGTCCATCACGTACTTTGGCCGAGAGGTAACCGGTACCACAGCCCACATCCAGTGCACACCCAACCTTCATCTCAGCCGGCACCATGCACCACAATCTATCAGCAACCAGACGCTGAAATGCTGCCGCACCGTCGTAGCTGCTGGCGGCACGACTGAAGGATTCTGCCACCGACTGTTTGTCGAGACGTTTGGCCGCAGATGCGGTTAAAAACTCGTTGATCGCTGCACAAACTTCATCAGGAGCAGACATGTGAAGGGCATGGCCTCGCTCGGGAATCACCACCACCGTTTGGCCAGGATTAAGATCTGCAATTGCTTCTCCTGCCAAAGCCGGAACCAATGCATCACCCCCACCAAACAGATGCAATCCCGGTATAGCGAGGGACTGTAATGCACTACGGTTATCGAGTGTTCCTAACAGCTCCAAACCTTCGTTCCAGTTGCAATTACTCTCGACGGCGACAAATGGGCGGAGCTGTTTCATTAATTCGCGCTGAGCCTGGTCACCTTGGGCCTCAAGACCAATAAATTGCTTGAGACAGGCGCCGGGGGATTCGGCAAAAAATTGGCAGAACCGGGAAAAGGTTTTTGCTGGCATTGCGGACCGCCAATCGCGATCCGCTACAAATTGGGCATTGCTTGCCAGGGTAATTAATTTGCTGACCCGTCCTGAATAACGAGCAACAAATGCTGTGGCGATCATTCCACCTAAAGACCACCCCATCAACACACAGGAGCTGGGTAGCTGTTCTGATAACTGCTCCAGCAGCCCATCAAGCGAAAACTCTGGCCACTGCTCACTGCCACCAAAGCCGGGCAGATCGACTAGCCAGACAGGCCGATCATTGGCCAGACGCTCAGCCAGCGGCAGCATAATGTCACTGGCCGCACCCCAGCCGTGCAGAATCACCAGCGGCTCGGCATCAACAGGCGATGGCAGGTGACGCAGGTGTAACGCTGGAGGAGTGATCTGTAATACCGCTTCTGTCATTTAAAACTCTTTTCTAAATCGCTAACTATCTAAGGCCTGCTCCACCGGCACTCACGGTGACTAATTAATTATTTCATCCAGCGCTTCCAACAGTTGATCCACCTGCTGCTCACTGTGACTGGCACTGAAGGTGATGCGCAGTCGCCCTGTACCCTTAGGGACAGTCGGCGGCCTGATTGCGCCCACTAAGATTCCCCGCTCACGCAGTCGCTGACCGATCTCCACAGTCAGGGCATCGTCATTGATTAGCACCGGTTGAATCGGGGTATTCGAATCCATCAACTGTAAGCCGAGTTGTTCAGCACCACGACGGAATTGCGCAATCAATGCCTGCAGTTTTTCACGACGCCAGGTTTCCGTTTGCAGTAACTTCAAACTGGTGCGTGTGGCAGCCGCAACCGATGGCGGCATGGCGGTAGTAAAAATATAGGGGCGGGCAAACTGGATCAGGGTCTCAATCAGCGCTTCGCTTCCTGCCACAAAAGCGCCAAAGGTACCGAAACCCTTGCCTAGGGTTCCCACTAAAATCGGCAGCTGTTCGATGTTCAGGCCGAAGTGTTCAGCACAACCACCGCCCTGCTTGCCAAGCACGCCAAAGCCGTGGGCGTCGTCCACCATCAACCAGGCATTGTGGCGCTGGCAGATAGCGGCCTGCTCAGGCAGGTCAGCTATATTGCCATCCATACTGAATACGCCATCGGTCACCACCAGTTTGCGACCGCTGTCGGTGTCCGACAGGCGTTTTTCCAGCTCAGTCACATCACGGTAGCGCTGAAAGTCCGCGCGACTCAGCAAGCCGCCATCCAGCAGTGAGGCGTGATTGAGACGATCTTCCAGCACTGTGTCACCACGGTCAGTCAACGCCGCGATTGTGCCCATATTGGCCATATAACCGGTGGAAAACAGTAACGCGCGCGATCGGCCCGTAAAGGCTGCCAGCTCCTCCTCCAGCGCGTGATGCTCAGTGGAATGGCCGTAAACCAGGTGCGAAGCACCACTGCCCACACCATACTGACCGGCACTTTTTTGCAGCGTCGCAATGACCTCAGGGTGGTTGGCCAGGCCCAGATAGTCATTGCTGCAAAAGGCCAGATAATTGCGGCCATCCACCACCACCTCTGGGCCGGTGGCGGATTGCAGCTCAAAACGCTGACGGTAGAGATGGGCCGCTTTGCGCTGTTGCAGGGCGGGTAAAAGTACGTCGTCTATGGGCATTGGTGGTCAACGCCAGCCAGGGTGGATTCAAATAGTGGTCGCACGTCGCACGTCGCACGTCGCACACAGGGACAAGCCCGCGTATCAACTACGAAGCAACCTGCTTTAGCGTGCGACGTGCGACGTCTGACGTGCGACCTGAATTTCATTTCGCAGCGTCGTAGAAAAACTTGTCGTTCTTGGCTTCGGTGATCGCCTGTTGCAGCTGCTCGGCTTCCTGCTCGTTATCACGCTCTACGCGATACTCTTCCGGCTTGATGCCGAGTTTGTTGAACAGGTCCATATCCTTGTTGGCTTTTGGATTTGGCGTGGTGAGCAGTTTTTCGCAGTAGAAAATGGAGTTGGCACCGGCCATAAACGCCATCGCCTGCATCTGCTCGTTCATGTTTTCACGGCCGGCAGAAAGGCGAACGTGGGATTTCGGCATCATAATGCGAGCCACGGCGATGGTGCGCAGGAATTCGAAATCGTCGAGATCGGCCTGGTCTTCCATCGGGGTGCCAGCTACTTTCACCAGCATATTGATGGGCACCGATTCCGGATGCTGTGGCAGGTTGGCCAGTTGCATCAGCAGGCCGGCACGGTCTTTCTGCTCTTCGCCCATACCAACGATACCGCCAGCACATACCTTCATACCGGCGTCGCGCACGTTAGCCAGTGTATTCAGGCGATCCTGATAAGTGCGGGTGGTGATAATGTCGCCGTAGAACTCTGGCGAGGTGTCGAGGTTGTGGTTGTAGTAATCCAGTCCTGCTTCCGCCAGCTCTTTAGCCTGGTCTTCAGACAGCATACCCAGGGTCATGCAGGTTTCCATGCCCAGAGACTTAACGCCCTTGACCATTTCCTTGACCACTTTCAGGTCCTTGGATTTGGGGGAACGCCATGCAGCACCCATACAGAACCGCGAGGCACCGGATGCCTTGGCCGCTTTGGCCTGCTCGATCACCTTTTCCACTTCCATCAGGCGCTCACGCTCCAGGCCGGTGTCGTAGCGGGCGGATTGCGGGCAGTATTTGCAATCTTCCGGGCAAGCCCCAGTCTTGATCGACAGCAGGGTACTCAGTTGCACCTCGTTGGCATTGAAATGGCGACGATGCACCACCTGCGCCTGAAACATCAGGTCATTAAACGGCAGGTTGAAAAGGTCGAGAACTTGCTCACGAGTCCAGTCGTGACGAACTTCTGTGTGGTCAAAACCGGCAGCCTGGCTGGCGCTCATATCGGGTACCCCAATTAACTGGTATTCAATAGTGAATAAACGTGGATAATGGACAGCAATCTTAAGGAGCGACAGGGATCTGTCAACCAAAACTCTCTCAAGAGGTTAACAACGGATGTTTTCTCTTTCCTCATTTGGCGACCGCATACGTCGTCAGTTGCCGGTCGAGTGCCTGCTCTGCAAGCTACCTAGTGAGCACTCACTTCCTTTATGTAACTCTTGTATGCTGGAGCTTCCGTGGCTACAACACCACTGTAGTCTCTGTGCCCTGCCGATGCCTGACGATGCCGAGATGTGTGGCCAGTGCCAGCAACAACCGCCGCCCTGGCAGGCCTGTATAGCCAGTTTTGAGTACCGGCCGCCCATCAGCCAATTGATAAACCGTTTCAAGGAACATCGCGATCTCACTGCAGGGCGGGTTTTGGGGCATATGCTGGTGGAGCAGGTAGCACGACGACTGGCGGCAGCAGCGCCAACCGTAGATCTGATTGTGCCGGTACCTTCACACTGGCGGCGGCGATTCTACAGGGGGTTTAATCACAGCGACGAACTGGCATTACAACTGGGCCGGCAACTTAAGATTCCGGTAAGCCTCTACCAGCTGCGAAAAGTGCAGGCAACACATACCCAGCAAGGACTGACCCGTAGCGAGCGCCAGGGCAACCTGAACAGAGCCTTTGAGGTGGTACGCCCGGTTAACGGACTGAAAGTGGCTGTGGTAGATGATGTAATCACCACCGGCAGTACTGCACGAGCACTGACAGAGACCCTGCTCAAGGCAGGAGCGGCAGATGTGCAGGTGTGGTGTGTAGCACGCACACCGGCTCCCGGTAGCCTTTAACGGCTACCGGCTATCAGTTCAGGTATTCGGGATTGATCAGGTCGCTGTCTTCCAGCTTGGCAGACGGGTGATGCACAGTCGCAATCAGCCGAACCAAACCACCCAAGGCGACGCCGGCAATAATGCCGATCATCATCGCCATACCGAGGTTGGCTTTAAACAGCAAACCGATAAAGCAGCCAAACAGCACGCCAAGCATCAAGCCAATCGACGGCAGATGCTGGATCAAAGGGTTTTGTGGAGTTTTTTTCATTTACCTACGTCTTCCGTTGTGGGCTTCTTTATTGGATTAGAAGCCTCAAATAATTAGCGTTATGTCCATCGGAAAATCAAAAGCAGCGCACACCTTACTAGAATCTGATTAAAAAAACACCATCTTGCTGTCATCCTGAGCACAGTGAGGGCAAACACACATCGCGCTTTGAGTGCCAATGCGACTATCTCCGCTTTCAGGTTTTGTTTATATAAAATCCTTTAAGTGCCAAGCACCCGCCCTTACCCAACCGGAACAGGCCTGCCCTCATATACCCACAAATCGGGCAAACCTGTTCCGGTTGGGCAAGGGCTCACTTGGGTGCAAACCCCAAGCAGGCCCTGGTCAACGTAGGGTGCGCTGTGCGCACCGTTTGAAAATGTGTTTTCCACACACCATCTATCATCCTGAGTAGCTCTTTCCCTGACCTGACAGGTCACGACGATTTGTCAGTTATATGAGGAGTGGCCTGTCAGGTCAGGGAAAGAGCGGGGTCTAGGGCCTGTTCACACTAAATGACTTTGGCGTATCTCACTCGACAACCCCAAAATATGAAATAATGCCGCCCTCATTCAACATTCGCTGTAGACCTTGACCATGCCCCTGCTGCAACTTACCGACCTCTCCCTGGCTTTTGGCAATCACATTCTGCTGGATCACGTGGATCTCACTATCCATCGCGGCGAGCGCATCGGTATTCTGGGGCGCAATGGCGCTGGCAAGTCTACATTTATGAAGCTGCTGGATGGCCAGTTTCCGGCTGATAGCGGCGAATTCTGGCTGCGTCCTGGCACCGTAGTGACTTACCTGAATCAGGAACTGCCAGCTGCGGACGAGTCCACTGTTTACGATGTGGTGGCTTCCGGCCTTGCTGAAGTCGGTGAGCTGTTGAAGCAGTTCCACCACCTCTCCATGGAAGCACACGACGAAGCAGGCCTGACCCAGCTAGCGCGGGTGCAGGAAAAAATCGAGGCCAAAGACGGCTGGCTGTTTGGCCAGAAGATCGACGCCATTATCGAAACTCTGTCACTGCCCGCCGACACGCCTATGAAATCCCTGTCTGGTGGATGGCGCCGCCGTGTCGCTGTAGCGCGCACATTGGTCAGTGAGCCAGATATTCTTCTGCTGGACGAGCCCACTAACCACCTCGACATTCCAACCATCAACTGGCTGGAAAAACAGCTGGAAAACTTCCGCGGCGCACTGCTGGTTATTACCCACGACCGCGCCTTTTTGCAGCGCATGGCCACCTCCATTATCGAGATTGACCGCGGCAAGTTGCGCTGCTGGGACGGTGACTATCAGGGTTTTCTGAAATTCCAGGCCGAGCAGTTGGCCGCCGAAGAACGCGCCAACGAGCTGTTCGATAAAAAGCTCGCCCAGGAAGAAGTCTGGATTCGCCAGGGTATTAAAGCGCGCCGCACTCGCAACGAAGGCCGTGTACGCGACCTGAAAAAAATGCGCGAAGAACGCGCCGATCGCCGCGAGCGTCAGGGCAACGCCAGCTTTGCCATGGAAACCGCCAGCGTGTCTGGAAAGATCGTTGTTGAAGCGGATGGCCTGAGCAAAATTTACGACGGCCAGACCATCTGCAAAAATTTCAGCACCAAAATTCTACGCGGTGACCGCATCGGCTTTATCGGCGCCAACGGTATGGGTAAAACCACTCTACTGCGAATGCTGCTGGGTGAACTGGAACCGGATCAGGGCAGTGTAAAACTCGGCACCAAACTGCAAATCGCCTATTTCGATCAGCTGCGCAACCAGCTTGACCCAGATAAAACCGTGATCGACAACATGGCCGAAGGCCGGGAATTTATCACCATCAACGGCAAGGACCGCCATGTAATCAGTTATCTGCAAGACTTCCTGTTTACACCGGATCGCTGCCGCCAGCCAGTCGGCGCTCTGTCCGGCGGTGAGCAGAACCGACTGATTCTCGCGCGCCTGTTCAGCAAACCCGCCAATGTATTGGTACTCGACGAGCCTACCAACGACCTGGATATGGAAACACTGGAACTGCTGGAAGAAATTCTAATGGATTTCGACGGCACAATTTTGCTGGTGAGCCACGACCGGGAGTTTCTCGACAACGTGGTTACCAGTTGCGTTGTATTTGAAGGCAATGGCGTTGTGAATGAATACGTTGGCGGCTATGCAGACTGGATTCGTCGCGGTGGCGAATTGCCGTCATTAAATAAAAAAGCGACTACGGAAAAAGCCCAGGAGCCAAAAACAGAGAAAAAAGCCGAGTTAAAACCTGCTGCGCAACCAGCACCGAAAAAGAAAAAACTGTCTTACAAATACCAACTCGAACTGGACCAATTACCAGCCAAAATCGAGGCACTGGAATCGCGTGTGGAAGAGTTGACCGCACAGACTTCCAACCCTGAGTTTTACAGCCTGCCCCTCGACCAGACCCAACCAATACTGGACACCCTGAGCAAGGCACAGGAAGAACTGGATACGGCAATTGAACGCTGGGCGGAACTTGAGGAGATGGGGGAATAACCCTCCATCTCTTTCACTCACTACAAGAGCAACGCGGCTCAACAACTCTTATGATAGTGCCGCTTCGCTTTAGCCCGGTTTCCACACACCTCCATCTGGCACCAACGGCGACTGCGATTCTTGCTGCTGTCGACAAACATCCATGTACAGTCATTTGCACCACACATCCTGACGCGCCTGATATCCGGACCAGTAATCAATCGTATGGCTGAATATGCAATTGGCGCCAGTATGCTATCGAGGCTGTCAGGGGTGGCATTGAATACCCAACAACAGCCCGAATCTGCATGCGACAGGCTTGCGTTTTTCATGGCATCAAGCCAGCTGTCCCGTAACTTGTCCAGACATTGCTGGTCTGGGTCGTCCCCATTGGCAAATGACAAAAATACTTTATAGAGCAAGCGCCTGAACTCCCTGGCCCGCTGCAGAGTCTCTTCGGCATCTTGCGGATCCTGTTTCTCTATTTTTTTCAATGCGTTAGCGGTCTTCTCATTGATAGCCCCCGCCTTTTGAGTCCACTCGACCAGGCACCCAAAACTCTGTAACTCGTCATTCTCTTTCTCGTACGCCCTGTCATGCACTGTATTGGTGAAATCCAGCGCCAAATTACCGCCTACCAGTTTTAAATGATCAATGCCTCTGACTGACATGAGAACTCCTTTTGACTTAACCGTCATAAATTATTTTGACAGTTAGGTTCGTTTACACTAGTTTGTAACCACCAAAATAAGTTTAGGTGGTTTTTTGATTCCTGACAAACATTTTGGTTCCACTGAAAGCAGGGTGATTACTATGAATTCCTTTTTCAAAGCCAACTTCGAATCCGCCTCCAATCAAACCGTGATAGCCGAACGTGCACCTTTGCCATCGGAGCTTCGTCAATCCAGATTGCCAAGAGCCGTCCGCACTGCCTGGGATACTGAAGCCCCTCTGGTTGCCTCTATTCTCGGCGCAGCATTACGAAACGACCCGGTAATGAAATGGGTTATGAATGACCCCAAAGAGGTATGGAATTACTTTTACTGGATGCACCAAAAGCTGTTCGCGCAATACGATCTGGTGCATATGTCCCGTGATGGTAAGGGAGCGGCCATGTGGCTCCCCCCTATGACAACTGAACAGCCAGTCAACCTTGTGAAACTTTTCGGGCTTTCACTAACTATTTTGAAAACTGGTGGTTATCAGGGTTTCAAACACTATTTGAGTATCAGGAAATCCTTCGAGCAACACCACCCACATGAACCCCACTATTACCTTCATGCCATAGGTGTTCGCCCGGATTTCCGAGGCCGCGGCATCGGCTCCCTTCTACTGCAGGAAGTAATAGAACGCAGTGATCGGGAGAGAGTAAAAATCTATACCGAAAATACCTGTGAGCGAAGCCTGCCCTTTCTGCAACGCCACGGATTTAGGGTTATCGCAAAAGAGTCTCTTCCTGACGGTGGGCCGACAGTCTGGTTTATGGAGCGTCTCCCTAAACACCACTGATACAGACAAAACTAAAGTTATAAATTTCAATAATTGGAGATCTTCAGGTAAGACGAAAGACGAAACTACGCGGCCAGCCATCCTGGCCGCAGTCTCCTATACTTAGGGACTGTTTACACTACCTCGTCCAAGAGTTAAGGAGCCAGCCAATGTATGAAGGAACCATCACTGGCGCCTGTCTTTGCGGTGCCGTGAAATTCAAATTCCAGACTCCCAGCATCTGGTGCGCCCATTGTCACTGCACCCTTTGCCAGCGCGCTCACGGTGCGGCTTTTGTCACTTGGGTTGGGATAGAAGATAAAACCCTTACATTTATCGCCAACGATACCCTGACCTGGTATAGCTCTTCTTCCGATTCACAGCGTGGATTTTGCAGCACCTGCGGCTCTACACTATTTTTCCGTTCTGAGCGTTGGCCGGGACAAATGCATATTGCACGGGCCAATTTAGAGGGCAAGCTGGATCGCGAACCCAGCGGCCATGCACATTGGGGTACTCATGTGGACTGGTTCCAAGTAGGTGACAATTTACCTCACCTGTAAACAGGTATGTAAATTAACTGTTCAACCTTAAATAAAGAGATGTCCTGATTATTCGCTCGGAGATTCTCCATGAAAACACTTCTTTTTAGCCTATTTGTCCTTCTGTTGCCCTATTCTGCGTTAGCAGCGGACTACGTAATTCATGCCGGAAAATTAATCGATGTTGTGAACGGAAAGGTACTTGCTGATCACTCTATTGTTATCAGTGAGAATAAAATTGTCTCTATTGATGCGGGCTTTACTAACCCGACAGAACAACAACAAGTGATAGATTTAAAAGACAGTACCGTAATAGCAGGCCCGAAGGAGTGATGTGCAGTCATTCCACATGAACAACTGACAATGCAACTGGACGGGAAAATGGCCATGACCCCTCTGCATCTATTGAAGGGGTTGCGACTGAAAAAGCCCAGCGCTCATATTAGGACTTCCAGATGTCCTGATTCACTGATGGGCTAGATTTGGCTTTTAATGCCACATACAACCTCTCAACCTTTTCTCGCGCCCATGGGGTTTTTCGCAAAAACTTAAGGCTGGATTTTATGCTGGGGTCGTGGGTAAAACAGCGTATATTGATACGTGCGCCCAACTCCTCCCAACCGTAATGAGCTACCAACTCATTGAGTAATTTTTCAAGGGTAATACCATGGAGGGCGTTATTGGCCTGACTCATCGTTTGTTCCCTCGGCTTTTGCTCCACGGGTCAATTGTTTTATTCGAGGTTTTATCCGCCATATCCTGCTCATCCCTGTGAATCGCAGCTGGCGCAGCCTTTTTAGGCTTGGCTTCATCGCGATTGCGAATGGTCAGTCCGGCAATAAAATTACGTAAAAACTGGTCGCCACATTCTTTGTAATTACGATGCCCTTCTTTACGAAACAGCGCCGACAATTCCGGTTTGGACACCTTAAACCCTGCCAGTGCCATCATCGCGATAATATCTTCATCAGTCAGTTTCAGTGCAATACGAATTTTTCGCAAAATCTCATTATTAGGTAAATACTGGCCTTTCGGCCACGGCTGAGGTTCACGACCCTGTTGTACACCGCGATGATGAATAATCAGGCCATCGAGAAATGCCACCAGTGTGTCATTGGGACAAGGTACAAAACCCTCTTCATCCTCTTTGCGCATGATATTCGCCAAGTGATACGGTGGAATATCTACTCCAGCCAATTTAAAGGTCGCTTGCACTTTGGCATCGTTCAACTTCAGTGCATAGCGCAATCTGCGCAAGGTGTCGTTATTTATCATGAATCATTATCGCTGTTTAAATAGGTGTCTTTGAGTTTAGACTGAAGCCACTTCGGCAGCCGTCAACGGCCGATAGTCACCAGCCACCAGTTCGCGATCAAGTGCAATATGCCCCATCCGCTCGCGGTGCAGTGCCACCACTTTATTACGCAAGCGCCCATACATACGTTTAACCTGGTGGTAGCGACCTTCGTAAATTGTCAGTCTCGACAAATGTGCATCAAGAATTTCAAGTTGTGCGGGCTGAATATGCACATCTTCGTAAGGGAAATACATTCCGGCCGCAAACAGGTCGACGTATTCCTGAGTCACGGGCTTTTCCGTTTTCACCAAATAAGTTTTGGGAATTTTTTCACCGGGCTCGGTAATTTTTCGCGACCACCTGCCATCATTGGTGAGCAGCATCAATCCCGATGTATTACGATCCAGACGACCGGCAAGATGCAGTTCACTCCGGTAGGTTTCCTCAAATAACTCCAGCACGACCTTATACTGTGGGTCGCTGGTGGCACTTAAGTAACCCACTGGCTTGTTGAGCATAAAATAATAGGCGACTTTTTCCTGAAGTACTCGGCCATCCAGTTCAATTCGAACAAATTGATCGATTTCCACATCGAATTGACGAGTGACCTCGCCACCAACACTGACTCGCCCTTCAGAGATCTTGCGCCGTATCGATTGGCGGCTCTCAGCCGTAGTGTTGGCAACAAAACGGTCCAGCCTCATGATTAGGGCCTGTTAACACTAATTGAATATCTACTGCAGAAGGTCATTTTTTTTGACCAGCAAGGCAGAAGGTGCGCAGTGTAGTCACTCTACATAAGCGACTGATAACACAGCTGGGCGAACTTTCGTTTTCAAAGTAAGTGTCCTCAGCCCTTCGGGTTGCGGCTAAAAAAGCGCCACTCTTCGTTATTCGTCGTTTATTTGCTTTCCATTTCAACGAAAGTACCAAACTACTCTCCTCATGCCTTGATTGGCGCTTTTTTAGCCACAACAGTAAATATTCAATTAGTGTTAACAGGCCCTAGGCCAACCGGGAAATTTGTCGACGAGTTTTGCTGAGTGTTTCATAGATTGCCACAGACAAAATAATTGCACCACCTATAACCACCGACCAACCCGGCTGTTCCGATACAACCAGCCAGGCCGCAATAGCACCAATCACCGGTTGCGAGCAGCCAATAATAGCAACAGTTTTAGCGGGTAGTTTTTTGAGACTGAATGCCAACAAGGTATGAGCGGCGGCTGTTGTAATCAGGCCCAGTGTAACCAACAGCGACCAATCACTTAACTTCATTTCTTTGACCGCAGAAACATCCACAAACAACAGCAATAAAAACGCTATCGCAATCACCTGATGTAACATTAACCGGTCACTGGCGATGTGATGAAAACGGTATTTCATGGTCAGGTTACGAAGCGAAAATAACAGCGCGGAAATCACCCCCCATACACACCCCATTACCATGTCGCTATTGGCCGCCAGCTGCAATTCCTCCCACACCATAACCGCCAATCCAAGCACCACCAAACAACCGGCAATTAAATCACCAGCCTGCAATCTGGTTCGGGCAAAGAAGGGTTCGATTAAAATAGTAATAACCGGGTAGCTGAACAACGCCAACATCCCGACCGCTACCGTGGATATTTGCATGGCATGAAAAAAGGTGATCCAGTGCAATCCCAGTAACAGACCAAGTCCGTAAACGGCAAAATATTGGCGAATACACCCCAGTCGCCAATGCCGCTTGCCCAGCAGACAAAACCCCAACAATCCCAATGCAGCCACCACGCTGCGCAGTTGCGTCATGGAAGTTGCGTCCAACGGAATTAATTTGGCAAACAGGCCATTTAACGCCAAAAGCAGTGCTGAAGCATAAAGTGCCAGTAAACCGGTGCGATCCTGAGTCATATGGAGGGACTGCTCTTATTACAACCGGGAAAATGGAAAGGCATTAACAGACTCTATACTGTCCGTATTGAGCAACTGCATCAACAGACGATCCACCCCCAGAGCCACTCCGGCACAATTGGGAAACCCTGCACGCAACGCGGCCAGCAACTTTTCATCGGCCTGCATATCGCGCTTGCAACTCTCTCGGCGCTGTTCGCGATCTTTTTCAAATCGCTGCGCCTGATCGTCGGCGGTAGTTAACTCAAAATAACCATTGGCCAGCTCAACACCATTTAAAAAGGCTTCAAAGCGACGAGCGACCAGCTGCCCCTGCGCATCCGATTCGATTTTTGCCAATGCCGCCTGACATTGCGGATAGCCATAAATCAGCGTTAAACCAGCAGGCAACTTCGGCTCAACTTTCAAGCTGAAAATCAAATCCAGACAGGTGGAGCGATCCTCATAAAAACTTTCGCTTCCGGCGGTTTCAGCAGCGAGTCTCTGCAACTCTGGCAGCTCTGCTGTGTGTGGATCGACACCCAAAGCGGCATGAAATGCGTTGCGGTAATCCAACTTGGTTATCGCAATTTCATCACCCGCCAAAAACCTGATCAGCTCGACCACTTCATCCATCAGCCGGTGCTCATCCCAACCAACCCGGTACCACTCCAGCATGGTAAATTCCGGATTGTGACGCCGCCCTGCTTCTCCGTCGCGAAACGCTTTGCCAAGGAAATAGATATCGCCACTACCGGCAGCAAGAAGGCGCTTCATAAAATATTCAGGCGAGGATTGCAGATAATGAATATCGCCTTTGCAGCGAGCCTCTATACAATCGATATGGAGATCGGTTACACCACGCGCTCCCAGCAACGGCACATCGACTTCATAAATTTCGCGCGAGTCGAAAAAGCGACGAATTTTCCTGAAAAGCTCAGCGCGCTTTTTCAGGGTTTCGATGTTTGCACTGGGTTGCCAGTCAGCCATAACGCCCTCTTACTGTTTACGCATTCTGTGTTGTGGCTTCCCCTTCGGGGGATTCAATAGCCTGCTCGTCCTGCCACCACTTTTTGACCCACAGATCCAGGATCAACGTACCGAATGGCAACAGCGATGCAAAAAACAGCAATAATCCACGCCATAGCGACCAGCGCAGAATCGGCAGTGCAATAAGAATAGCGCCTATAAAACCCATCAGTAGATAGCCGTGAGTCCACCCCAGATACCAGACCGGCTCAGGTATACCAAACTGGTATTTAAGCGGCATCGCCGCCAGCAACAGGACAAAAGAAAGCCCTTCCACCAGCGCGGTCCAGCGTAAAATTTGATAAATAATTTTTTTCACTGATTCCCCTAGGCAACTATTACAAAAACAAAAGGCGAAGCAGTTGCTTCGCCTTTTGTGAACAACCAATGTTCTTACTCGCTCTTCGCGCGGCCTTGATACTCACCAGTACGGGTATCAACGCGAACAACTTCACCGACATTCAAGAACAGAGGCACTTTAACAACGGCGCCAGTAACCAACTTGGCTGGCTTGTTGCCGCCCTGGGCAGTGTCACCGCGCAGGCCCGGATCGGTTTCGACAATTTCCAGCTCAACGTGGTTGGGCGGGGTTACTGACAGCGGCGAGCCGTTGTAGAGGGTAACAATGCAGATATCCTGTTCTTTCAGCCACTGCACTGCATCGCCAACAGCCTTCTCGTCAGCCTGGTACTGCTCAAAGGTGTTTGGCTCCATGAAGTGCCACATTTCACCGTCGTTGTAGAGATACTGCATATCCGTATCCATTACATCGGCACCTTCCAGACTGTCGCCGGATTTGAAGGTACGCTCCCACACACGACCGGATTTCAGGTTGCGCAGTTTAACGCGGTTGAATGCCTGGCCTTTGCCCGGCTTTACAAATTCGTTCTCAACGATGGAACAAGGATCGCCGTCCAGCATCACTTTCAGACCGCTGCGGAATTCGTTGGTTGAGTAATTGGCCATCAGATTATTCGCCTATATCAATATTTAGAAACTTTGCAACCCATTGATTTAAATGGGCTTATTGCCGCACATCGCAAAGCCGGCCGCCGACATCAGTCACCCCGATGGGAAACGTTTTCAAAGCCGGCCTCTGGCTGCCTCTGCACGGGCTGTTACTGGAGTGGCGGCGATTATACAGAACATAAGCCCCAACGGCATCCATGCTATACTCCGCAGCCAATTCTGCTCACTACACCCTATTCGTTTTGCTCCATGACCCTTCAAATACACACCCTCGCTGAACCGCTCTCCTGGCAGGAAGAACTGACCCAAAGCGTCCGCGACCCGGAGCAGCTTTTTCGCCTGCTCGACCTTCCCGACGACCAGTTGGACTCGGCTCGCGCTGCCTGCGGAGAGTTTCCACTGCGAGTGCCAAAGCCGTATTTGGAGCGAATCCAAAAGGGTAACCTCAACGACCCTCTCCTCAAGCAGATTCTGCCTTTGGGCGATGAATTGCTGGCCGCGCCCGGCTACAGCACCGACCCACTGGCCGAACAGGAGGCCAACCCTATTCCGGGGCTTATTCACAAATACCGCAGTCGAGTGCTGCTGATTGTAAGCCCCAACTGCGCCATCAACTGCCGCTACTGCTTTCGACGTCATTTTCCCTATCAGGATAACAAGCCCAATCGGCAGGACTGGCAACGGGCCCTTGACTACATAGCCAACCACACCGAGATCAACGAAGTCATTTATTCCGGTGGCGACCCGCTCGCAGCAAGCGACAGGCAACTTGCATGGCTTACCCGGCAAATCACCCAAATTCCACACATCACCAGACTCAGGGTTCATACTCGCCTGCCGATCGTAATTCCACAGCGCATCTCCGACGAGTGCCTGCAGTGGCTGACCGGCTCCCGGCTTAAGCCGGTAATGGTTCTGCACTGTAATCATGGTAATGAAATTGACCCAGCTGTCGCCGAGGCGGCTGCCAGGCTTAAAAGTGCCGGCGTAACCCTGCTCAATCAGGCAGTCCTGCTGAAGGGAGTCAACGACACTGCCGAGCAACTTGAAGCACTGAGCGAGAAACTGTTCTCAATTGGCGTTCTTCCCTACTACCTTCACCTTCTGGATCGCGTGCAAGGAGCGCAGCACTTTGACGTCGATGAAATAACAGCACGCAGGCTGGTGGGTGAACTGATCAAGCGTCTGCCTGGCTACCTGGTTCCAAAACTGGCTCGGGAGGAAGCAGGCAACCCCTCCAAAACCCCGATTGAACCCCTGCTCTGACGACTGGTCAAATCTCGTTCAAAGCTACATATATCAAGGAATCTCGAATTCTTTTGGATATGTAACTATGATTTAATAGCCGGTCTTTATTATTTGCTTTTTTATTGCTTTTTGGCCGTGCCAATCGTGGGATGTGGGGGAGAATCTTATGGAACGAGTTGTCAACTTTGAGGGGCTGGAACAGCTAGCCAGTCGGCTTACGGCTGCACCTCTCTCAACCGACAAACTCACTATCTGCAGTCATCAGGGTGAAGGCTTCACCCGCTTTGTGGAAAAGCTCTCCAAGTATCCACACTCTGACCGCGGCAAGCTTCTGTACAGCTTCCTGAACGAACTACAAACTCTGAGCATAACAGCCAACGAAAAGCTCAAGCTACTCAACACCGTGCGCGAGGCAACCCTGGAGTGCTCTGCAGCTCTGGCAAAGACATCTTTGTGCCACAAAACTGCCAAGGCAATCTCTCTATCACAGGCTCTACTCAAGCATCTGTCAGGCAACTATCGCTCGGTGATCAAGCAGTTTTTGACCAACGGTGCACGTTCTTTGCCATATCCACTATTGGCTCAATCGATCCTTTTTGCCATGGAGGCCCTGAGCCTCTCTTATTTGCGATCCAACCAGTTCTATATCGCGGCACCCACGAATCTGTGGATCAACATGCACAGCCTTCACCGCATTGCTGTGATGTGCAAACTGGATTCGGTGCCCAACCCTGGAAAAGCCCGCGGCGGGGCACCCTCGGTGACCATTCATACCGAGTATATGCGAGTACTACTGCTGGCTTGCGGCCACCCAAATCACCTGTCCAGCAACGACCTGACCCTGGTTTACAACGCCCTCAAAGAGTGGGCCCCCATGTCTCAGCTGGCGCGCGGCCATACCACCGGAATCTATATGGTGGATATCGATGCCAATCAGCCCCCAGTGTACGTTTCTGAACAGCCGGGGCAGAAAAAAAGTTACTACCGGATTTACCTGGAACCATTGCTGGAGAACCTGGCCACCAAACTGCAGAATTTCCCCAACGCCCGGGTTATCGACACTGTTCCCCCACGGCTAATACGCTCTTTATGCGAAGCCTGGTCTTATGAACTCAAGCGCCAGCTGGAACGAACACCAAACCAGCGACAGCAGGAGATAATCTACGGACTGCCTTTTATCCACAGTGTTGTCTCCGGGGTAAATGATTTTGCTGATTTCCTGAGTTACTTTGGCGAGGATGGTGAGCAAGACCACACCACAAATGTTGGTGAAGTCACCCCGCTGAAAGTGGAAGAGATTAACTCCAGCAGCAATGGGTTCTGTTTTGAACTCAGTGGTGAACACATGCAGAGAATAGTGCCAGGAGAGCTGGTTGCCATTCGTGATGACGAACATTGGCAGCTCGGCATCGTGCGCTGGAAACACACCACCCCCAGGCTATCTGCCCTGATTGGGGTTGAACTGCAGCATGGCAAATTGACATCCTGTGCATCGAGAACCAATCAACTACCGGACAAAACCGGAACCTTTATCCCGGCACTACTGCTGGTAGATAAGGAGCTGAGTGGTCGACAACTTATTGTTCCAACCCTGACATTCAAGCAGGGTGACCGAATACAACTGATCGATTCACATGGAAACAACACTAATGAAGAAATGACGGCGCTACTGGAAAGCACCGGTTCAATCTGCAGTTTTGTGCTGGCAGCAGCAAATTATCAACAAAGCGATTGACGACCCCGCCGCCGATTGGCAGCATGATCAACAATCATTGATAATAATTACTCAATAAAGCTTGTGAAGAACACAGCGCACGGCCACGCGATCACACGCTGTTTATCAAGAGTGAGCGAATAATAAAGCCTATGTCTGCATCTACACCTTTAAACCTGCTACTGATTCATGACTTCGTTGATGAAGCCAACAAACTGGTCAGCCTGTTCCGAAATGCAAGCTATCAGGTTTCGGCCAAGCACATCACTTCAGAGCAGGAATTGCCAAAAGTGCTGCAGGATGGCGCTTGGGACTTGATCGTTGCCCAACTTGAAAACAAAACAGTTCCTCCTCAAACCATCTTTCACACTACTCGGCGACTCAGTCGCGACCTCCCCACCATATTTATCAGCGAGAATGCAGATTCTGCCAGGATCGAGTGCCTGCGCATGGGTGCTTCAGACGTTATCAGCGTTGATAACGATCAACACCTGCTGCTTGCAGTAGCACGCACGCTCTACAACCTGGAGCAGCGTCGGCAATTGCGCTACTGGAAACGTCGCTATGTCACTGCAGAGAGCCGCGGCCAAACGCTGATGGACAGTTCTCGCCACGCCATCGCGCTGGTGAAAGAAGGTACTTACATCTACGCCAACGAGAGCTTTGCCCAACTGTTTGGCTATCAGGACAGTGACGACATGATCTGCCTGCCGGTCATCGACAGCGTTGCAGAGGCCAGTCGCAACCAGATCAAGTCGCTGCTGAAGAACATGTTCGAAGAGAACAGCTGGGACTCGCAAGAAGTACATTTTTCCGGGCAGCGGGCTGATGACCTGCCAATAGAAGTCACAATGACTGCAACTCAGGTCGTCTATGAAGACGAACCAGCCCTGCAATTTATGATCAAGGCCGATGAGCAGGCCTCAGAACCCGTTGTGACTGCTGGCGGAATAGCGTCTACCCCATCTTCCGGGCTCACCGAAATTCGCCTCAACAAGTTGATCGAAAATGTTAATGGCGCCATCCATCGCGCCGCGCAGCAGCACAAGGATTCTGTGCTGATCTGTATCCAACTTGATCAATTTGAGCGACTGCGCACCGAGAGCAACATGGCCACCACGGAAGAACTGATGCACCAGGTGGCGAGAATCATCGAAAACCAGATTACCGATGAGCACTTTACCGGACGCTTCCAGGAGGACACCTTCCTGTTGCTGCTGCCCAACACCGACCCTGATTCTGCCCTGAGTCAGTGCGAAGCGTTGTGCAAGAAGGTGGCCAGTGAAATTATCAATGTGGAATCACAGACCTTTGCTGTGACCCTCAGTATTGGCCTCAGTGTTATTTCCGAAGCGGTAACTACCTTTGAAGTGGCAATTGAGCGCTGCATGCAGGCAATGGAAAAACTGCACAAAGAGAGTGATACGAGTGGTGTTGGCAATGGAGCCAAACTTTATGAAATGGAGTTTACCCGCAACGCCAACCAGATTGATAACAATGTAGAGTCCCTTGGTCGCAAGCTACTTGGCAACGATCAGCTGGAGTTGTTGTATCAGCCTATTATCAGCCTTCACGGCGACAATCTGCCAATATATGAAGTACTGATTCAAGTAAAAGACCAGGAAATCGCCGAAGAGCTTCCCAGTGACTTTATCTCCCAGGTATTCAAGACAGATGCCGCCAAAGAGATAGACCACTGGATTATCCATGAGGCAATCCTGGCCCTTACCGAGATACATGAGCGCGATCCAAATGTGCGGCTGTTTATAAATATCAGTCAAAGCACCTTCTGCGATCCGGAATTTATTCAATGGCTGAAAATTAATCTGTCACCTTCAGGAATTTCGCCAAAGAGCCTGATATTCCAACTGCGTGAAATTGATGTTGGTCGCTATCTCAACCAGGGTGTGGAAACAATTGAACTCCTGACAGAGATGGGCAGCGAGGTTGCACTTGCCCACTTTGGCATGAGCATCAACCCGATGCAGCTCCTGGAAAGAGTGTCCGTCAATTACGTCAAGCTGGACCGACTTCTGGTTGAGAAGGCTCACGATGATCAAGAGGGTGTAAAAGCTCTCGAGTCACTGCTTGCCAAAATGACAGATCGCAATGAAAAAGTGATTGTGCCGTTCATTGAAAGCCCCGCCATGATGCCTACCCTTTGGCGCATGGGGGTTAAATTTATTCAGGGTCACTATCTGCAACCGCCGCAGCCCAGTATGTCATTTGACTTTAGTGGCGACGACGATTAATTAGGTCGATCCACCCGCAATCCTGAGCGCTTTGTCTGCGCTCAGGATTACGATGATCCGTTCAGAACGCACGCCCTCCAAAGTAGCTCATGCCGCAGCCTGACAGGCTGCGACGATTTGTGGGTATTATGAGGAGTCGCCTGTCAGGCTGCGGCAAGAGCGGACTCGCTATAAGCTTCCTAACACAAACCAACACCCCAACCCTGAGCCTGCACCAGGATCCTTCGCTGCGCTCAGGATGACAGATATAAGCGAACAGCGCTGCGGAATTCCTGTGTTTTTAGCTATGCTCTACGTAGAGCGTCTATATCACGATCACGTAGTCCCAACAGGTAAAGCACACCATCCAACCCCAGTGCATTTATTGAATGCCTGGCGCTTGCCCGAACTATAGGCTTGGCGCGAAACGCGACACCCAGCCCGGCAATACCCAGCATCGGCAAATCATTGGCACCATCGCCAACCGCTATCACCTGCTGCAGGGATAATCCTTCGCGCTGGGCCAGCTCTTGCAGTAATTCAGCTTTGCGGCGGCCATCCACAACCTGCCCGATTACTTCTCCGGTTACCTTGCCGTCCTTTACATCAAGCTCGTTGGCAAAAACATAGGTGAACCCCAACTTTGACTGCAAGTACCGGGCGAAATAATTAAAGCCTCCAGAAACAATCGCAGTTTTATATCCCAGCTTGTGCAGGGTAGTCACCAAACGCTCACAACCCTCGGAAAGATTGAGCGAATGGGCAATCTGCTCCAGCACCGAAACATCCAGACCTTTCAGCAGCTTCATTCTGCGAGCAAAGCTCTCGGTAAAATCCAGCTCACCGCGCATCGCAGACTCAGTTATCGCAGCTACCTGCTCACCCACACCAGCCGCCGCAGCCAGCTCATCAATCACCTCGTGTTGAATCAGTGTCGAGTCCATATCAAACACTACCAGTCGACGATTGCGTCGATAGGGGCCATCTACCTGAAAGGCAATATCAACCTGTAAATTTTCGGCAGCATTGAGCAAGTCGGCCCTGAGTGCAGGCTCATCGGCGACAAAACCCTGCAGCGTCATTTCAATGCAACAGCGTTGTTGCGAATTTTCATTTTCAGGGTCGCTGAGACCCGTTAATCTCTCCAACCCGATAACGGCCAGATTGTGCCTGGAGACAATTTGAGTGACTGCAGATAATTGCGATGCATCAACCTGGCGCCCCAGCAGGGTAATAACATGAGCGGCACACTGCTCACCCTTTTCCCAGATTCCAAATTCTTCTGTCGCAAGTCGCACGCAGCTGACTTCAAACCGCTCCGACAGCTCTGCAACCAGGGTATTTAAACCATCGTTATTCTGTTCAGAAACCCCGAGCAATGCACCCAGCACAAAATGCTGATGGATAGCAGTCTGGCGAATATCCAGCAGCTCTGCATCCAGCTCGGAAATTTTTCCTAAAATATTTAATTCAGCTTCACTGCCCACTGCACCCGAAACTGACAACCAAAATAATTCTTTCAATTTTTCATCCCCGAATCGTCGATGGATTTTTCACAAACCCAGGTGAATTCTACGATAGAATGGCACCAATTTGCATAAACGGATCCACAATGGCTATTCCCAATACCTACGCACTGCGCTTGCCACTGACCACCATTTCTCTTGTGCTGGTTGCCGGGCTGCTGATTTATATACTGGGAAGCTGGCAAGCCGATCAGCTTGCGAAAAATGAAGGGCAGCGTCTGGGCAATGCACTGGCAGCTCAATTAGCACAGAGTATTCGCCAGCCAATTATCCACAATGATCTGGTCAGTCTGCAGGTCAGTGTAGATCAGCTGGTAGCCAAGGCGGAGGTTGCCGGAGCCACTGTTTACAATCCCCAGGAAAAACTGATCGCCCAAAGCGGCATCCGTAGCGAACGCCCCCAGGAAGAAATTACTCGCTATCGAGAAGCGTTGATTATTGAAAACAAAACTGCTGCCTTTGCCGGTGTCGATATCAATACCGCGGAACTGAGTGCTCGATACCACACCCCTTTAAACTGGATTCTTGCTGTCTGGTTAATTTTTGGAGCGGGCCTATCTGCCCACAGCCTGATCACCGGTCGCCGCCTATCCCTTCAGCTGAAAAATCTCTGCAACCGTTTGCCCAGCGACGCAGAAGCGGAAAATAGCGGTGACGAATTGACTCAACTGTCCGATCGCCTGACCCCACTTCTCACCCAATCTTTATCAGCCGAAAAGGATTCAGAGCCCACTCGCCAAATTGCCACCGTGGCTCTGCACTGCAAAAACCTCGACCGGCTGGAAGCACAACTGAGTAAAGAGAATCTCCAGCGACTGTTGCGACAACTCGATGACGACCTCGCCCAGATCGTCACCCTCTATCACGGCGAGCGCAGCCCGGGTCGCGAGCAAACCCTGTTTATCGAATTCACGGGAGATCGCGAATCCGGCGATCATCCGTTAAGAGCCCTTTGCAGCGTTCACCTGCTGCTGAAACTGGCCGAGCGTCACGCCCAATCCCTGGGAGTTGGCCTGGCTCTCTCTGCTGCGGTACGACTCAGCAATTCCGGCCAGCAGGGCTCACTGATGGGCGACTTTGATCGCGAAAAACGCGAAAGCGAAGTGATCCGCCTGGCACGCCTTGCCGAGCGCAACGAAATCCTGCTGGACAGCGCCACCAGCCTTCACCACACACTGCAGGATGTCATCGCAGCCGAAGAGGTGTCGGAGAGTTCGGATTTATACCGTCTTGAGTCCTTTTCCAGCTCTCACCAGTCACTGCTGGAGAAACAGTTCCGCTACCTGATCAGCCAGTAGCCCTCCTTTGAGGTCATCGTCAGCTCTTGAGACAAAGTTTACGTTAACGTAAACTTACCCTTTCAATGATCACTGCCGGTACTCAACATGGCCGATGCCAATACCACTTACAGTATCTCTGACCTGGCTAAAGAGTTTGACGTTACCACGCGAACCATTCGCCACTACGAAGAGGTCGGCCTCCTCTCGCCGCAACGCCGCGGCCAGACCCGCATCTACCGGACTGCTGACAGAACCAAGCTCAAGCTGATTCTGCGTGGTAAACGACTCGGATTCACCCTTGAACAGAGTCGCGACATCATTGAAATGTATGACCCGGAACACGGCAATGTCACCCAGCTGAAAAGCCTGCTGGTGGGCATTGAACAACAGCGCGCACGACTGAAACGACAAATCGAAGATATTCAGCTATTAATGAAAGACCTCGATGACGCCGAAGAGCTGTGCCTGAAAGCATTGAGAAATGAGAGATGAGAGACGTGAGATGGGAGATGGGCCGCTCCTCAGCCCCACCATCTCACATCTTTCATCTCCCGTCTCACGAATTAACCACTGAGATATAGAAATATGAGCACTTACTACCCGACCCTGAACTTCGACCTCGGTGAAGACATCGACATGCTGCGCGATGCGGTATACCAATTCGCCCAGGCAGAAATCGCCCCGATCGCCGAAGAGACCGATCTGAAAAATGAATTCCCCAATGACCTGTGGCGCAAATTTGGCGACATGGGCCTGCTAGGCATGACTGTGGCAGAAGAATACGGCGGCACCAACATGGGCTATTTGGCTCACGTAGTGGCGATGGAAGAGATCTCACGCGCCTCCGCCTCTATCGGACTTTCCTACGGTGCTCACTCCAACCTGTGCGTGAACCAGATTCACAAGAACGGCTCACATGAACAGAAACTCAAGTACCTGCCAAAGCTCTGTTCCGGTGAGCACATCGGTGCGCTGGCAATGTCCGAACCTAATGCCGGTTCCGACGTTGTGAGCCTGAAGCTCCGCGCGGTGAAAGACGGCGATCACTACATCCTGAACGGCAACAAAATGTGGATCACCAACGGTCCGGATGCCCACACTTATGTGATCTACGCCAAAACTGACCCGGAAGCCGGATCACGTGGTATCACTGCCTTTATCGTTGAGCGCGACACCCCGGGATTCAGCCAGGCGCAAAAACTCGACAAGCTGGGTATGCGCGGCTCCAATACCTGTGAGTTGGTATTCGAAGATGCTCGCGTACCGGCAGAGAACATTCTCGGCAAAGAAGGTGACGGCGTTAAAGTTCTGATGAGCGGCCTCGACTACGAGCGCACCGTTCTGTCCGGTGGCCCTACTGGCATCATGCAAGCCTGCATGGATATCGTGGTACCTTACATTCACGACCGCAAACAGTTCGGCCGCTCTATCGGTGAGTTCCAGCTGATGCAGGGCAAGATCGCCGATATGTACACCACTCTCAACGCCTGTCGCGCCTACCTGTATGCAGTAGCCAAAGCCTGCGACCGCGGTGAGGAATCTCGCAAAGACGCAGCCGGTGTCATCCTGTATTGTGCGGAAAAAGCCACCCAGGTAGCACTGGAAGCAATCCAGACACTGGGCGGAAACGGCTACATTAACGAATTCCCTACCGGCCGCCTGCTTCGCGATGCCAAGCTGTACGAGATCGGCGCCGGTACTTCGGAGATTCGTCGTATGCTGATTGGCCGAGAATTGTTTAAAGAAACTGAATAAGATTTGGTCGCACGTCGCATGTCAGACGTCGCACGCTAAAGGCACCATCCTATGCAGGTCGGGCTTTAACCCGTCAAGAAAGGTGGTAACCGGCAAGTTGTTTGACGGCCCCTCTTAAGAAAAAAGAGTGCCAACCTACAAAGTGCATGGTTGTAGCGTGCGACGTGCAGCGTCAGACGTGCAACCCAACAAAACGGAGTGCAAACTTTGGCTACCATAAAAACCAAGATCAACACCCGCTCTGCTGACTTCACCGCCAACGCCGAAGCCATGCAAACCCAGGTCGACGACCTGTGTGCCAAGATCGAACAAATCAAACTCGGCGGTGGGCAGAAGTATCGCGACAAGCACGTCGCCCGTGGCAAACTGTTACCCCGCGACCGCATCAACGCCCTGCTCGATCCCGGTTCACCGTTTCTGGAGCTGTCACAGCTGGCTGCATGGGAAGTCTACGAAGACTATGTACCGGCAGCAGGCATTATCACCGGTATTGGTCGCGTGTCCGGGCAGGAGTGCATCATCGTTGCAAACGACGCCACAGTAAAAGGCGGCTCCTACTACCCGCTGACCGTGAAAAAGCACCTGCGCGCCCAGGCGATCGCCGACCAGAACAATTTGCCCTGTATCTACCTTGTGGATTCCGGTGGCGCCAACCTGCCACGCCAGGACGAGGTATTCCCGGATCGCGAACACTTTGGTCGAATCTTTTTCAATCAGGCCAATATGTCTGCCAAGAGCATTCCCCAAATCGCTGCGGTGATGGGCTCCTGTACCGCGGGTGGCGCTTACGTGCCGGCAATGGCGGACGAATCCATCATTGTAAAAAACCAGGGCACCATCTTTCTGGCCGGCCCGCCATTGGTGAAAGCAGCAACCGGTGAAGTGGTCTCCGCAGAAGAGCTCGGCGGCGCCGATGTGCACTGCCGCACCTCAGGGGTATCCGACCACTACGCGCAGAACGATCACCACGCCCTGCAGCTGGCTCGCCAAGCGGTATCACGGCTGAACAGAACCAAACCGGCACAACTGGATGTGGCTGAACCGGTGGCACCTCTGTACGACCCGAAAGAAATTTACGGCGTGATCCCAAGTGATTCGCGTCAGCCTTACGATGTACGCGAAGTCATCGCCCGCGTGGTGGACGGCTCCGAATTCGACGAATTCAAAGCACTCTACGGCACCACATTAGTGTGTGGCTTTGCCCGCATTCACGGCTACCCGGTGGGCATCGTTGCCAACAACGGTATCCTGTTTGGCGAGTCGGCTGAAAAAGGTGCCCACTTTGTTGAGCTCTGTGCACAGCGCAAAATCCCACTGGTCTTTTTACAGAACATCACCGGCTTTATGGTGGGCAAACAGTACGAAGCAGGCGGCATCGCCAAGCACGGAGCCAAGATGGTAACTGCCGTGGCTTGCGCCCAGGTGCCCAAATTTACCGTACTGATTGGCGGTTCGTTTGGTGCCGGTAACTACGGTATGTGCGGCCGCGCCTACGACCCGCGCTTTATGTTTATGTGGCCCAATGCCCGCATCTCTGTGATGGGCGGCCAACAGGCTGCCGGTGTACTGGCACAGGTAAAACGCGACCAGCTGGAAGCCCAGGGCGACTCCTGGAGCCAGGAAGACGAAGCGAAGTTCAAGCAGCCTATCATCGACAATTACGAACAACAGGGACACCCCTACTACGCCTCAGCCCGTCTCTGGGACGACGGTGTCATCGACCCGGCTGAAACCCGCAATGTGTTGGGACTGGCAATTTCGGCGACGTTGAACAAGCCGATTGAAGAGACGAAGTTTGGGGTATTTAGAATGTAATGCTTGGTCGCACGTCTGACGTCGCACGTCGCACGCTAAAACCAAGTCGCAAGAGTTCAGTACAAGATACCCTGTTCATTTAGGTTGCTGAACCAGAAGCAAAATACACATTATTTTGAATCGAAGGGCCGCTTTTAGCGTGCGACGTCAGACGTGCGACGTGCGACCCAAAACTACGGAGTGCGACCCATGAGCACTGACAAAGTAAAAGTACAAATCGACTCCCGCGGGGTGGCAACTGTCACCCTCAACAACGCCGACAAACACAACGCTTTTGACGATGTGATCATCGCCGAACTGGACCGCCAATTCGCCGCGCTGGCCGAAAACGACGACGTTCGCGTAGTAATTCTGGCCGCCGAAGGGCGCAGCTTTTCTGCCGGTGCCGATCTCGGCTGGATGAAGCGCATGGCAACCTACAGCTATGACGAGAATCTGCGCGACGCCACCGCACTGGCGGAAATGTTACGCAAGCTCAACTACATGCCCCAGCCCACCATCGCACGAGTACAGGGTGCCGCTTTTGGCGGTGCAGTCGGATTGGTAAGCTGTTGTGATATGGCAGTCGGTTCCACTCGTGCCAGCTTCTGTCTGAGCGAGGTGAAGATCGGCCTGATCCCGGCCACAATTTCACCGTACGTAATTAACGCTATCGGCCAACGTGCCGCGCGTCGACTGTTCACCACCGCCGAACGCTTTGACGCAAAAACAGCCTTGCAACTCAACCTGCTCAGCAAGGTAGTGGATGAAGAGGATCTCGATACCGAGCTGGAATGGATGGTAGACAGCTTGCTCGCCAATAGCCCGCAAGCAATTCGCGCCGCCAAGCAACTGGTATTTAACGTAGCAAACAAAGAATTCAGCGGTGAACTGATGGAATACACCAGTGAACAGATCGCCGCGATTCGGGTTTCTGAAGAGGGACAGGAAGGGCTGCAGGCGTTTCTTGAGAAACGGAAACCCAGTTGGCAGCAGTCTTCAGATTAATAATTTGAGCTTGTTTGGTCGCACGTCTGACGTCGCACGTCGCACGCTAAAACCAAACTGCTCGCAAAAATTACGGTGAACTCTGCTAATGCAGAACGCCAATTGTAAGTGTAAAGAACGATTTATTTTAGGCTACGGGCTGCTTTTAGCGTGCGACGTCAGACGTGCGACGTGCGACCCTAACTTAAGAACTCAACAGCGAGCTAGTTAGCACTATGTTCAACAAAATATTAATCGCCAACCGCGGCGAAATCGCCTGTCGAATCATCAAGACCGCGCGCAAGCTCGGCATCAAAACCGTCGCGCTGTACTCCGACGCGGACCGCAATGCCCTGCATGTGGCCATGGCGGATGAAGCGGTTCACATTGGCGGCTCTGCGCCGCGGGACTCCTATTTGCGCGGCGACGTGGTGGTTGAAGCGGCACTGAAAACCGGTGCCCAAGCGATTCACCCGGGCTATGGTTTCCTGTCGGAAAACTCCGAATTCTGCAAACTCTGTGACGCCAATAACATCGTGTTTATCGGCCCGCCGATTGAGGCCATTGAAGCGATGGGCTCCAAGTCCGCCGCAAAATCCATTATGGAGAAAGCCCAGGTACCGCTGGTGCCCGGCTACCACGGCGAAGACCAGAACCCGGAAATCCTGCGCAAGACCTCCGACGAAATGGGCTACCCGGTACTGCTGAAAGCTGCCGCCGGTGGTGGTGGTAAAGGTATGCGCCAGGTATGGAGTGCCAAGGAGTTTGACGAGGCATTGGCTGCCGCCAAACGCGAAGCGATGAACGCTTTTGGCGACGACAAGATGCTGGTGGAAAAATACCTCACCCAGCCGCGTCACGTGGAAATTCAGGTGTTTTGCGACAACCACGGCGACGCAGTCTACCTGTTTGAGCGTGACTGCTCCGTGCAGCGCCGCCACCAGAAAGTTATCGAAGAAGCGCCAGCTCCAGGCATGACCGAAGAGCTGCGCGCCCAAATGGGTGATGCGGCAGTACGCGCTGCCCAGGCGATAAATTACCAGGGTGCTGGCACCGTCGAATTCCTGCTGGATGTGGACGGTTCGTTCTACTTTATGGAGATGAACACCCGTCTGCAGGTAGAGCACCCGGTGACCGAAATGATTACCGGACAGGATCTTGTCGAGTGGCAGCTGCGAGTTGCCGCTGGAGAAAAATTACCGTTGCAACAGAGCGAATTGCAAATCAATGGCCACGCCTTTGAAGCACGCATTTACGCCGAGGATCCGGACAACGATTTCCTGCCAGTGACTGGCACCCTCACCTACCTGCAGCCACCTGCCGAAAGCGACCATGTACGCGTCGATACCGGTGTACTGCAGGGCGATGAAGTGAGCGTCTTCTATGACCCGATGATTGCAAAACTGATTGTCTGGGACGAAAACCGCGATCGTGCACTCAGCCGCCTGACCCGCGCCCTCTCGGAGTACCGAATCAGCGGCATGGTGACCAACACCGAGTTTCTCTATAACCTGGCCAGCACCAAAGCGTTCCGCGATGCCGATCTGGACACCGGATTTATCGAGAAACACCAAGATGCGATTTTCCACACCGGAGACAGTAACAGTGAACAGCATCTGCCGCTGACCGCCCTCTATCTGGTGCTCAAGCAGCAACAGCAGGCAGCGCAGAAAGCCCATGGCAGTAATGACCCGCACTCGCCCTGGCACGACCCAAGTGCCTGGCGCTTGAACGAGGCACATCGCCACTCGCTCAACATTGATCTCAATGGCCAGATTCACGCCGTTGTGGTGGAACAACGTGGTGCCAGCCGCTATATGATTCGCATTGGCGAACAGTCACTGTTGGCTGCGGGCGAACTTAACGGAAATGATCTGTACGCAGATATCGACGGCTACCGCCAGCGCCTTACTGCCGCTGAACACGACGGGATCTTCACCTTGTTTACCGCCGATGAGGCACTGCACTTCTCAATCGCTAAACCGGATCTAGGTGACGCAGACAGCAGTGCCGCAACAGGTGGCCTGACCGCCCCGATGAATGGCACCATAGTGACCCTGCTGGCCGAAGTCGGCACTGAAGTGGAAGCCGACACACCACTGCTGGTGATGGAAGCGATGAAAATGGAACACACTATTCGCGCCCCGGCAGCGGGTAAAGTAACGGAGTTCTACTATCAACCAGGGGATCTGGTTGATGGTGGTAGTGAGCTGCTGGCTTTTGAAGTATTGAATTAGTGGTCGCACGCTTGACGTCGCACGTCGCACGCTAAAATCCGGTTCCTTTGTCAAAAAGTAGGGGTCATCCCAGCGTAGGCGGGGATCTATATAACTGACGAAGTAACCAGGTGGCTTCCCACTTCCGTGGGAATGACAAAGCCATGTTGGTTTTTAGCGTGCGACGTCAGACATGCGACGTGCGACCTTTCAAACAGAGCAAAGAAATATGACACACCAAACAACCAACTTACCAAGCGCCGGGCTCCCTACCCACGTAAAAATCGTCGAAGTCGGCCCCCGCGATGGCCTGCAAAACGAAAAACAGCCCATTGATGCCGCCACCAAAATCGAATTGATTGACCGCCTTACAGACGCCGGCCTCGGCTACATCGAAGCGGGCAGTTTTGTGAATCCGAAATGGGTTCCGCAGATGGCCGGCAGTGAAGACGTATTTCGCGGTTTCAAACGCAAGGACGGTGTCACTTACGCCGCACTCACCCCAAACATGATTGGCTTTGAGCGAGCGGTTGAAGTTGGCGTCACCGAAGTGGCAATTTTTGCCGCTGCATCCGAATCATTCAGCCAGAAAAACATCAACTGCTCCATCGAAGAAAGCCTGGAACGCTTCAAGCCGATTATGGAAGCAGCCAAGGCCCACAACCTACCGGTGCGTGGATATGTCTCCTGCGTGGCAGGCTGCCCGTACGAAGGCGATGTGGACCCGGAAAAGGTGCGTGAAGTGTCAACAGCACTTTACGCAATGGGCTGCTACGAGATATCTCTGGGTGATACCATCGGCGTCGGCACACCCGCTAAAATCCAGCGCTTGATTGCGGCCTGTGCGCAGGATGTTCCTGTTGAACATCTGGCAGTTCACCTGCACGACACCTACGGTCAGGCAGTCGCCAATATCTACGCTGCCCTGCAAATGGGTGTCAGCGTGGTGGACAGCTCAGTGGCGGGATTGGGTGGTTGCCCATACGCCAAAGGGGCCTCCGGCAACGTCGCCACCGAAGATGTGGTCTACCTGCTGAATGGCCTCGGTATTGAGCACGGCATTGATCTCGACAAGCTGATTGACGCCGGCAACTTCATTACCGGAAAACTGAATCGCAACAACGGTTCCAAAGTGGCGCAGGCAAAAACTGCCGCTTGCTCAAATTAATTACAGGTCGTCATTCCCGCGCAGGCGGGAATCCACCATCCGAAAGATGGATCCCCGCCTGCGCGGGGATGACGGACCCCTCCGGGGTGACGGAATAAGGAAAACAAAAGACAGGAGCTCTCCATGTCAGGTTTTGACAAAGTCGTAACCAGCTACGAAGAAGCAATGGCTGGCCTCGAAGACAATATGACCATTATCGCTGGCGGCTTTGGCCTGTGCGGTATTCCGGAAGGCCTGATTGCCCAGATCAAAAAAATGGGCACCAAAGGCCTGACCGTTTATTCCAACAACGCCGGTGTCGACGGCTTTGGTCTGGGCATCCTTTTGGAAGATCGCCAGATTAAAAAAATGGTTGCTTCCTACGTTGGTGAAAACGCCCTGTTTGAAAAACAACTGCTGTCCGGCGAACTGGAAGTGGAACTGACTCCGCAAGGCACCCTGGCAGAAAAAATGCGCGCCGGCGGTGCTGGTATCCCAGCCTTTTTTACTGCCACCGGCTACGGCACGCCTATTGGCGAAGGTAAGGAAGTGCGCGAATTTAACGGCCGCAATTACATTCTCGAAGAATCAGTAACCGGCGACTTTGCCATCGTGAAAGGCTGGAAAGCCGATCGCTACGGCAACGTAATTTACCGTCATACCGCCCAGAACTTTAACCCAATGGCAGCCACCGCCGGCAAAATTACCGTCGTGGAAGTGGAAGAAATTGTTGAGCCGGGCGAACTTGATCCAAGCCAGATTCACACACCGGGCATTTATGTAAACCGGGTGATCAAAGGCACATTTGAAAAACGTATCGAACAGCGCACAGTTCGCAATTAATAATCTTGTCATCCTGAGCGCAGCGAAGGATCTCACAAGTTGCTGAGACAACGAGATCCTTCGCTACGCTCAGGATGACAACTAATATTCCAGTTACTTTGAATAAGTAAAAAAGAGGGCAAAAAGATGGCACTCTCCCGTGAACAACTCGCCATGCGAGTGGCACAAGAATTACAGGACGGCTACTACGTCAACCTCGGCATCGGCATTCCAACTCTGGTAGCCAACTATGTACCGGAAGGTATGGAAGTTATGCTGCAGTCTGAAAACGGCCTGCTGGGTATGGGTCCATTCCCAACTGAAGATAAAGTCGACGCCGACATGATCAATGCCGGCAAGCAGACCGTTACTGCTATTACCGGTGCATCTATTTTCTCTTCCGCTGAATCCTTTGCAATGATTCGCGGCGGTCATGTGGACCTGACCGTTCTGGGTGCATTTGAAGTGGATGTTGAAGGCAACATCGCCAGCTGGATGGTGCCGGGCAAACTGATAAAAGGCATGGGCGGCGCTATGGATCTGGTAGCCGGCGCCGACAATATCATCGTCACCATGACCCACGCTGACAAACACGGCAACTCCAAACTGCTGCAAAAGTGTACCCTGCCACTGACCGGTGCCGGCTGCATCAAAAAAGTGGTTACCGATCTGGCCTACATTGAAATCCACGATGGCAAATTCCATCTGGTGGAACGAGCACCGGGTGTAAGTGTTGAAGAGATCGCCTCCAAAACAGCTGGCGAGTTGGTTATTCCGGAGAATGTGCCAGAGATGACGGTTTAACGCTGCATTGCTCTAATTAAAAAAGCCTTGCATAGCAATAATGCTATGCAGGGCTTTTTTTATTAACAATGTAAATCTCCATATAAGCAGCTGTTAAACGGCAAAAAAATAAAGAAAAGGCATCCTGGGTTAAGGGGAGCCTTTTCTTTAGGGAAAAACACCCCCAATACAACAATGTTTAGAAAGTACTGGTTATGCTTAACGAAAATGCACGTCCGCGTGGCTCAAGAGCATATCCATTAATTTGCACAAACTCCTCATCAGCTAGCGGTATAAATTCCTGCTTCAGATATTTCTGAGTTACTTCCTGTTCGCGACGCCACACATCATCAATAGTCAGCTGAATCCGTGTGGACTCAAGCCATCCGGGCGCGTCGAACAGGTCACCTGAAAAATCATAAGTAAACGTCATATCAATGGAGCGAGTTGGCGAGGTAGTTGCCTTGCGAATATTCTCATACCGAACCAATTGTCCACCTACGAACGCACCGCTTTGATCCATAAGAATCATGGAGGTATCTGAACGATAATCAGTTCTCAGTCCAATTCCCAATCCGCGATACTGCCAATCAACCGCCAGTGTGCTGCTGTGTTCAGGCACTGGCTGGAAGATTTGACTTTGGACAGCAAAATCTCTCTCATCCATCACCCCAACAATATCAACCCACTTGTTAAAGTTATCTGATAAAAGATCTGTGTCATTCGTCGCACTAAAACAATTCCCACTCGCACAGATATCCGACTGCAGGTAAGCCTGCTCGTGAATATACTGGTGACGCCAGGTAAAAAACCAATCACCCCAGTCGTTACTGAAATTGTAGGTCAGCTGCAAGTCAGCCTGCTGTTGCATCATGGAGCCGACATTATAAGTTCTATCGTCGCGAATCAGCGTTGGGCCGTACAGTCCGGGAGAAATCTGATTGTTGGTATCTTCTAGCGACGGTATAGGCCCAACATACTCACCCGCTGCCGCCAGCGCCTCAAACTGCGCAATAATTTCCGGCGTTGCATAATAAAGAGTTGGCTGCGACGCAAGATACAACTCATCCATCAATTGCTCGGTGAGCCTGGTGGAAACGCCGGGGCGTCCAACCCTGTCTTTTGCCTTGGTATCAGAAAAGCTCAACTCAGCTCTGAGGCCTTCAACAAAATCCGGTGTATAGATAAAACCCAGTTTGTTGGTATCGTATATTTCCGGAGTCAGATGAGTGGCCCCTCCAGTCAGTTTGATTGGACGTATAAATCTGCTGCGTCGAGTCGAAATATCATCCGGATAAATATTTACCGTTTGATAGTTCCTCCCTATCAGAGAGTTAGCAAATCGAACCGATTCCGGCACTTTTATACCGTGATCTCGATTAAAGCGTACTGCCAGCTGATCCACTATCTGCCAGTTAAAGCCCAGCGACCAGAGCTTGCCGGTATCATCCAGGTTACTGTAATCCTCCACACGGGCAGAGGCGCTTAGCAAAAACTCCTGTATCAATGCTTTAGAATTTTCACTGCCAATCAGTGGCGCAGCAATTTCAAATCCAATTGCGTTCGTTGTAGCAGCAGACTCGAGGGTATATGAACTGTCCTCTTGCAGAGTGGCAAAATTACTGCCATCACCTGTGTTCTGAGTAACTTCCAAGCCGTAGTGCTTGTAGAACGCATTATCGTTGTAGATCACATTGCGCTTACGCTGGTGCGACAGGGTAATATTGGTGCGCAGATCACCGCCCGGCAGTTGCCCCAGAACACCGCGAATATTGATATCCATATCCCGACTGAAAGTATTATTTTTGGTTTTGCTTAACGGATCGACGACTGCTGCCACCAACTCTTCCCCAGAGTTATACCCCAGGAGTGGATCGTGGAATGCAACACCGTGAACCTCATTACCATTTTCATCGTAATAGTAACCATTCAACAGGTCTTGCAATGTGGTTGTCACAGAGGAGAAATTAGTTCTATACAACTGATTAAATACATCTGAGCTCTGATTGTTTTTACTCAGCCCCCAACCAAGCAAAACCTGCCAGTCATCATTCAATTGCCAGTCGAGACTGCCACTAAATGAGTAAGTATTAATTTTTGATTCCTGATACTGTTGGGGAAACTGGTTATTCCATACATAAGTTAATGGAACACCAAACGGGTTACTTGAACCATTACCACCTATTCCAAGCTCATCTGCGCGGTTACGGGTATCGTTCCGTTTTTCGGTGGCACTGTAATTGACTGACATAGCAAGCTTCAGGTTATCAGCCAACTCTTGATCCAAATCCAGCCCCAATGAATAGGTTGTATCCTCCGGAGACAGTGACTGTCCTCTGCGGGGTACAAACGCCGATTCACCGTAAATACCTTCCTGGCCGGGAACTGCCTGATAGTTACTCAGGTCAACACCGTAAAGATCGAGAGGCTGGCCATTGTATTCCGGCACTTGCAAAACTCGGACAGGGATATAGCCATTGTCCTGTGGCAACTCATCAAAACCATCCACAAGGCTTGGATCATCCAAAGTAAAAGACCATGATGGATTTTCTCTATAGACAGTAGCCGTTCTATTATTACCCCTGGAATCAACACCTGTGACATAAACGCCGCCTGTTATTCTTTCACCTGCGGAATCATATAGGCCATCGCCATTAATATCCTTAATCCACATAATCGCCTGACGGCCACCTGTGGTTCTAATTACGCTACCTGCCACCGATCCGGGATCGGTTGGGGGAACGGTAAATGCCGTGTCTGAAATCAAGGCCAAATCGCGCTCAGCACCGTCGATACCATCTTGATTCTGATAACTAAAACTACCGGTCAGTGATCCTGATTGCCAATTGAACGTATGACCAATACTGAAATTATATCTTGTACTACCGCCCTCGGTTGTCTCGCCGTATGTCAAATTGACATTAGTACCTTCGTATTCACGATTGGTAATAATATTCACTACCCCGCCGATAGCGCCTGCCCCATACACAGCGGCAGCACCATCAAACAAAATTTCGATACGCTCAACACGATCAATAGGAATATTGCTGATATCAGTAATACCACCGAACTGGCCGCCGGCGGCCGGACGACGACCATTAACCAGTATCAAGGTATACTGGGAGCCCAAGCCACGCAAATTCACACCACTACCGGCAAATACATTACCGCCCAGGCCAAAATCACGCTGACCATAGCCATCACCGACAAAACCACCACCTACATTAGTTGGGGCGTTCACATTCTGGGGAAGTCGACGCAAGAACTCATCTAATCGAGTCACACCCGAGCGTTCAATTTCCGTCCGATCAAAGATCGTCATCTGCTTGGTCATTTTTCCCGGATCGCGAATCAGGCGGCTACCGGTCACTACCAACTCTTCAACTTCCGTTGTTTTTTCATCTGATGCTTCTAATTTTTTATCCTGAATGATCACCAGATTCTCGTCTGTAAATTTATAACTAAGACCCGTTCCAGAAAGCATCTTCTCCAATGCCTGCGGCAAAGTGAACTCACCTGAAATACCTGCAATATCTACATTTTTTCCAATATTTTTTGGAATCAGAATCTGAACACCGGATTTTTCCGCCAGCTCAAGAAATGCGGTACCAGCTTTTTGTGTTTTGATATCAATGTTGATAACTGGATCATCAGCCAGAATATCGCCTGACAGAATAACAGCTAAAGCTGTTAACACACCAATTGTCATATGCTTTTTTCGAAGACCAGATAGCTTGCCAATCATTTACCCACCTCTAATTAAGTTTTCTTGTAACAGTGTCGACATTTCTCACATCGACTATCAAGTTCACGACAAACTCACAGATGACCCTACCGGTGGATTAATACAAAACTTAAACTACCAACAAATTCACAACAAATTTCGCTTTCCAATTATTGTTTTCCAACAATAATTACCCTGTCAAAATGATGGATCACCTTGACAGGCAATATTTCCTCAAACGCTTTAACGGCAGTAAATAACTGATCAACACGTATAGACCCATAGAACTCAAGATCCATAACGGACTTATCCTCAATAAGGATTTTTTTCCCAGAGTAACGATTCAACTCCTGAACCACTTCATATAATGGCGCCTCCTCAAATCGGATAACACCTGTCCTCCAGCCAGACAGTCGTTCTATGTTTTGTGGCTTATAAGCCACTATTGAGTTTTCACTCGCATCAAATTCAGCTACCCATCCAGATTGCAATCGATTCTGATCAGGTGATTCGATTCGAACCCTAGCTCCGCCAGAAGATTCAATTAACGGAGATGTTCCAGAAACAGGATCATCTTTCTTGTGAATAGCTACCAAACCTTCAATAACAGAGACATTAAAAGCATCTGATTTTTTATAGATATTGAATGACGTCCCCAAAACTGTCACAGAGTGGGACTCCAAATCCACACTAAATGGACGCATAGGATCTGCGACCACATCTAAATATATTTCACCCCTTTCCAAAATAACCTTTCGGTAGGATTCAGCCATATCGACATATACCTGAGTCCCTGTATTCAGGATCAAGGAACTTCCATCTACCAAATTGATAGTTTTCTGCTCACCAACACGTGTTACATAACGTCCCAGATTGTTCGTTTCTATATCTTCCCCCTTGGGAACAAATAAATAGCTGGTGGCAAAAATCACTAAGAATAGAAATGCTGCTGCAGCCACCCCATAACCACGACCATAAGTCCAGACTTTTCGACCGGTGCTTGCTGACTCCCCCCAAGAGACGCGTAGACCTGGCATGGTTTTCAGGCGCTCCGGATCCGACAGAACTGCAGAGAGCCTCAAAAATTCAGCCTGATACTCTTCACAGGAGGCCATGCACTCACTGATTTGACGTGCTTCATCTTCAGTTAACTCACCGGAATACAGCCGAGCCAGATCTCTTGAAACCTGGGCTCCTGTGAATTTAGCCATCATTGGCCTCCTGTTTCTGGTCATAAATAAAGGCATCCCTGATTTTTTTCAGTGTTTTGCTCATATACTTTTCAACTTGTTTAACAGATACATTCATCTTTTGGGCGATTTCTTTATAAGTCATCCCCTCAACACGACTTAACAGAAAAACCTTCCTCCAAACAGGGGGAAGCTGAAAAATCACCTGCTCCACAAGCTGAAGATCTTCCCGTGCACAAGCAATAACGTCCGGAGCAGTCCGCAGTGTTTCTTCTTCACTATTCTGAACCCCAAGGTAGGCATGCTTATCGACGACTGCATTATGCTTTTTAATATCCAGGATCAAGTTGACCCCAATAGTGATCAGGTATGAGAGTGTACTTCCCCTATTGGTCGCCATCCGCTCAGTCAGGTCTTCCACTCTAGCCAACCTGAGAAATACTTCCTGAACAAGGTCATCAAGATCCATATCCGTACTGATGCGGGGAGCCAGAAAGGCACGCAGAACAGCACCGTGCTCTCGAAACAATTGTTCCAGAACCTGTTTTTGAGACACTAGCGGCCGTCCATTCATGTCAACCACATTGCTCTTCTTCTTTGCCATACACACCACTATAGCCGCACCTCTACGGTCTTTCCCTGCCAAGTAAACGACCTTAAGGCATGACACCCTACCAAAAGGAGCGTATTGTCAAAGCATCATGGTAAGTATCAATACGATATGAAAAGCAAACATGACTGTGATGTCGCCACGAAGCGATATCACTATTACTGAAACAACTTATGAGATACACAGATATGAAAAAGTCCATTAGGTGCTGTAGCTCCTAATGGACTTTCAAGATCGAAAAAATAGAATTTTTCAGCGAAAATCGTATAACAATAATGCTTGAAGAATGTTTTTGTTATATCAACCGTTAATCAAGCTCTTCAAACTCTCAACCGGAATAATCGCCTTAACCACCATCTGCAAGCTTTTCTGCTCTTTCTGGTGGTAATACATGGAATAGGTAGTACACACCACACCAATAACATTTCCACAATCATCGAAAACAGGTCCACCACTGGATCCAGCCGCATAGTCTGCAGTGATATTAATACGTTTACGCTCTGGCGAATCAGGACCAATCGGAACCATCGTGTGACGTGTCACCGCCCCTTTGGTGTATGTGTAAAAGCTGCCTTTCGGGTGACTGATAACATTAACGTTATCCCCTACTTCGACATCACCACCCAATGAAAACGCTTTGAGCTTCTTGCCTTTCGTGTCCACTCGAATAATTGCCAGGTCATCGGCTTCATGGGCAGCAAGAACTTCACGAATTGGATAGACATTGCCTTCAAAGTCCCGAACTACCGCTGAGTGAATTTTCCGATCGTCCTTGGCCAAGCCCATCATGACATGATGATTGGTAACCACGATACCGTCTTCGTGAATCACAAAGCCAGAAGCCATATGAACATGTGCTTTTCTGCAAGACTCTCGACCACAATCGTATAGAGTGCCCAGCGCAACAGTGGCATGCTTATAAGCCTCAAACAATTCTGCTGGCGACTTTTCCTGATCCTTAGCGGACGGCAATGTCAGTGAATAATGTGTGCGCTCCAGCTCTTTCAGCAGGGTTTCCGGGCTTTCAATATCGCCCGTTTCCACTAGTTTTGTTGCCTCCACTTCAAATGAGTGTAAACTTTGACTATCAGAAATATAGTCTTCTGCAAAGACTGAGTTAATTCCACATACTGATAAAAGACCAGCGGCCAGAGCCACTTTGAAAGTGCGCATTTTCATATTTTCCCTCCACAGTTAACCGCCCCTAACAGGGGTCTATACTGGAGAGAACGCACAAGTTACCGGTAACCCTACACTTGCAAATCAACAGAACGATAAAATAGGAAATATCTTGGCACTGCAATTGCAGTGCCAAGCATTGATTAAGAGGGATTTTTATAGACGCATCTGTGAAGCCTTGTCTTTCAACTGTAGCCATTGTGCCACCAGTTGACTATCTCCCGCTTCGCGGGCAAATTCAACCAAAGTGGTCATCATTTCATCTTGGCGTGAAAAGCGTGCTAAACGTTGTCCTATGTCGAGTGCAGCCTCCAGGCCTTCTTCTTGTCTAACTTCTCGGAGCAATTCAGTGGCCTGTGACATGTCCGTTGCTCCCAATACCATTATTTCCTTACGCTGCTTTCTGCTTAGTGGTCGACCATACTGTTCAGACAACTTGGCAATGCCTGCTTTTAATTTTGCTGATACACCACTTAGTGAATACATCAACTGAAGTGGCTTCACTATATCGCCGGCCAAATCAGGGTAATGTTTTGCCAGTTTCAATAATGTCTCCACTGCCAGTTCTGCTGACAATTGCCCATTCTGCTGCCACATAATAGTGGCGCTGAGTACAGTCTTCGGCCAGTCCTTCTTGAGATCCGCTTCAGAGGACTCACTCCGCAACTCGAAAACAGATCCGGTTGAGCGTGCACTTTCATCACTTCCATCACTCATCAACTGCCGGCGATATCGATTCACATCAAGACTTAATTCCTGATAAAAATCTTTATCACTATTACGCAGTAATTGAAGCAACGCCTCCAGAGCGCGATTATCTTGCCCCAGAACTCTCAATTGCTGAATCGCTAAGCGATTAAATTCAGGATCTTTTGACTGCACTGCTGTTTCAAAGGCTCCATCCACTAACACGCGGTGACGCTTGTAAAAATCTACTGGATCCTGACTTTGCTTTAACAGGTTCAACACAAAAAGATCATAGAATGGTTGCTGCTCATCTAACCAAGGTTTTGCAAATAACAACATGCGATCAACAAAACGGTTAAGTTCCACTGAAGGCAGCAGCGCCTGTACTCGAGCCGATAGCACCTGTAGAGGCTCTCCAAAGCCTGGTCGACCAGTCATCAGATCCATAACCAGTGCAGTGAAAATACGTTCGCTCTCCTTATGCTTTCCACGATGGCTCAAAATTATGGCTAACTGATTGCGACGCTCGTAATTCAGTGCAGAATGATTCTGAACTTGATTAATCAATGCGCTATCGACGACCGGCAACTGGACCAGGTTACTGTCACTACTGGCCAGTGCCAACCACAGATACAATGTTTTATTACTTGCTTGAGATTGCTTAAGGCGCTCACTCAAATCAACAAACCGCTCTTCAACATCACCGTATCGCTGAATAGCCACTGCAAACATATCCGCGAACCAAGGATAATCGCGAACCGCCTCTACTTGTATGCTTTCATACCAGTCGTTTAACAATACCAGACTGACGGGATGCCGTAATAATGCATCCAATACGGAGATTTCCGACTCTCCCACACTCAACAAGCGCAGCTGATCCAAGTTTATAAGCTCGTTCTCTTTATTTTTCTGGCCACAGAGATTTACCTGCTGCCAGAGCTTCCGAGCCTCACGCATAATCGCCTCATCCGTACCACCGCTCAGCACTCTGTAGAGTCTTTCCGCTGGCATGAAAGATTTAATCATATAACCAAAACGCGAACGTTGAGAGCTTCCAGCTCCAACATTCCCACCTACTTCCCTCTCCAGTTCAACAATAGCTTGCAACATCTCCGGGTAATCAAGTTTTTCGAGAACGGCTTTAAGTGCATCTCTCTGTTCTTCCCACAGTGCTCCAGCAGAAACCAATGGACCAGCAATATCGACCGCATCTGCACCACGCCCTTGCTCTAGATAATACTGCAATAGCTGACGACGCAAACGATTTGATTCAGGCGCACTCTGCAACGCCTGTTTCAATTGAGATTCCAAAAACTGACCACTGAGGTTTTCTATCTGACTCAGCAGCAATTCCATGCGCAGGTTTTCCTGATCCGCTGTATCAAGTTTTATTCCTGACAGCTTAGCGAGTAGTTTTTGACTATTGGGTGCCAATAAAATGTTCTGATACTTTTTCAGGAACAACGATGGTGAAATGTTCATTCGAAACGGATTCTTAACACCAAATTTGAAGTCAGCATTGAAGTAAAGATTCAAAAAGCTGTCGAGAGCAGCATCAACCTGTCCTTTCAAGCGAAGAATATTGGGCTCAAAAAGGTTATCCCTTACTCGATTTAACTTCATGTAGGTATCAATAAACTGCTCTGCCAGAGCAATATTATTCGGATCAATATCAACCGTATAAAGCCCCAACTGCAATGTCGCCCAATCGGAGTTAACTGCTTTAGCTATGCCGCGATATACCCTAAAAAGCTCCTTCTGTGCGGGTTCATCCAGAGGACTTGAAAGTGCAAAGTGGAGTGCATCTGTAATATTGAGATCCTGCAGACGCTCTATCGCCTTCACCCAAACAACCTGACCCTGTGAGGAAAGCTTCGGAAACAGATAATCCCAGTCGCCATTTCTCATCAGTGCATCTCGATTACCAATTAATGTCAGTAACTGCTGCTCTGATAGCAAGGATTGTCCACTACTGGATTCCAATTCAGCCAACAGAGAAGGCTCACCATTTCGCCCTTTAGTCAGAACCCTTATTAGCTTACTGTCATCTTGCTGCAGCTGACTGATTATTCTGTCCAGCAGCTCTGTATTCTCCCTTTCAGATAGGTGATTACGAGCGACTTGCATTGCCTGTCGGTACGCACCCGAATCAATCATCTTCTGACAAATTTCGGTAATGGCCTTTTTATCACCATCCGCTTGTGCGACAAGCAGAGATTTTTGCACGTTTCCATTGCCAGAATCTGCACCTTCAATACGTTGCCACTTTTTGGACAACAGTTGTATCTGTTCGGCGGACAATTGAGAACGATACTTGGCCAAGGTCTGCTCCCATGCGGGAACGCCCCAACGCTGACGCCAGATAACTATGGCTTGTGGCAGGACCTTATCCTCAGGAAAACGTTTTAACAGTGAAAGATCCAATTCGCTCAATACTTCAAACGACTCACCCTGCAAAAGAACATAGCGCAATAGCTTGGAAATCATTTCCAGCTGCGGATAGTTGCTCAACATCTTGAGCGGACGTCCAGAGTTTGCAGCCTCCATGGCAGCCTGATATGTTTCCTGCAATTGGGCAATAACGTCACGTCGATCATTGCCATTTTGCAGCGTTCTCACCAGACCATCCCGCAACGGCAAATACAGCGCGCGGTACGCCTCAGACATGCGTCCGTCATTATTGAGGTCAGGCACATTGGTTTCTGTTGCCCATTGCAGCAACTGTCCATCTGAGGCACGGCTGAATTTCCCGTCACTCGACTGGGCACTGATCATTCTTACTTGAGCAGGCTGTTCAGCCATCAAGGACAATAAAGCTTTTAGGTATCCCTGACGGGCACCGGCTAAATTACCAACGCGTTCATCGATAGCCGCCAGTTTCATGTTTAATTCATAGTTACTGCTATAACCATTCAATGCTCGTTGAAACATGACTCGAGCCAGGTCATCACGACCACCCGCAGTAAACAACTCACCAGCACGCTCCAGCATGCCCTGATCCCCGGTCTGCTCAACTGCCAGGTTAACGGCTTGCAATGCGGCGTCACTGTCCCCCATCGACATCAATGCGGCTCCCATATTCAGGTAATTCTTGGGAGGCAATTGGTGCCCCATTATCAGCAGTCGACGGATATAGTTGAGGTATTTCTCCGGATCAGGCATCAGCGGTGGATTTAACTGCGGATTGGTAAGCTGAGCCAGTTCTTCCAGTGTGACACCGCGCAAATCCCGCCCAATTGTCAGGATATTTACCAAGGTATTCATTTGCAGAGCACTGTTACCAGCACTCGCCGCCATATCCACCATCACTCGGTAGTAACCACTTTTTTCAGCATCCTGCAGCAATCTCAGCATCAATTGGCGTTCAGCCCACGCTACCGTTTCCGCAGTTGGCTGCAGAGTCATCAAGCCATCGAGGGCAAGTACCACCAGCGCTTCGCTATCGGCACTTTCCGCCAGATATTGGTATAACGCACGAGCTTTATTTTGCTGTTTCTGATATTTCAGTACTTCACCCAGAGCGATATAGTTTTCACTTCGCTCTGGGTGGCGAGCCAGAACCTCTTCATACATTGCCTTGGCTCGGTCGTATTGTCCTACCATCTCCAAAATGCCGGCTTCAAATTCACGATCGGCCTGATCTTTTGAGTAGCGAGCATGTAATGCGGCAAGTTTTTCCAGCTCTTGAGCAACTTGCGTTTCGTCTTTAACTTCAAGGCTCAGGTTTTCGATGTAATTAATAATGGTACCGCGAACATGGTCCAGGGCATTTGCCGGATCAGCTGTTATCAGTTCACGGGTAACGCGATCGAACCCATTAAAGTCCGCCACTTGTTGATAAAGACTGGCCTTCTCTTTTAGCGCTTCCACACTGCCAGCACCCTGATGGTGACGGTAATAAGCCTCGATCGCTCGAATGCCCTCTTCTGGTTTCAGGGCATTAGCCTGGATACGCACCAGCAGTCCCAGCTCAGGTTTGCCTGCAGTACCCTTGTTAACTTTTTCTGTTAATTCGGCTGTCAGTTCCGGTAATTGCCCAAGAGCATCAACACTCTTCAGCAAGCGGCTTTCAATCATATTCAGCTGCGTTGCCGAAACTAATGGCAGCAGTTCCAAAAGCAAATCTCTGGCTCGCGCATGCTCACCATTCATTTGCGCCACTTCTGCCAGATAAATTCTCGCGGAAACATCTTTTGGATTCTGCTCAACAAACGACGTCAACAGTTTCAGTGCTTTATCGCGTTTATCTAACTGAAGATAACTATCTACAAGTGATTTACGGCCGGAGTGACTCTCGGGAATTTTTTTAGACAAATCGTCCAGTACCCGCTCAGCTTTATCCCGATTGCTACTGGCCATCAGCAGGTCGAACTGGAACAGGCCCGCCGTCATAACAAACTCATCGTCCAGCTGTGCCTTTTCCGCCGCCTGAACCGCCAGATCTACAAAACCAAAGGTCTCCATCTCTTCCGCAGCAAGAATCAGAATCTCGGCACTTCGGTTGCGCTCAATAAAGTCGAGCCATACCTGTCTTGCCAACGTTTGGTTGCCGTTACTGAGGTGGTATTGGCAGAGACCGGCTGGCCAATCAATATCTGAAGGCTTGGCCTGCATGCGCTCTGCCAGCATGGATTGCAGTTCTGAATCCCGTCCCGCTTCCAGATACAGATTAATTAACTGTCGCTTTTGAGCCGCTGTCAGGCGGCGCTCAGACGCCAACAGCATTTCCAGAGCATCACCCGGACGCCCCAATTCTCGAAGCAGATTGGTCAATTCCTGCTTTTCCAATCCACTCAGTGTTTTGCGCGCCTGTAGCTCTTCTACCAACTTTTCTAGGGAATCCGATGCACGATAAGCCTCTACCAGTACACCCAGGCTGTAACCACTATCCCGGTCGTTATCGGCCAGATTCACTGCTGCCCAAGCATGCTGCTGAGCCAGCGGCCACTGCTCTGCCAGCAATGCCCAGTCCGCTAACCTCAAGTGACCGTCCAGTTCATCCTGCTTGCTTGCCGATGGGTCGATCTGAAAGACCTGGATACCTAGCCCCGGCTCTCCCATCAAAGCCAGTACTGCAGCAATCCGGTTAGCTGTTACTTGGTCGGCACCCTTGGCCAGCTCCAGAAGCAGGTCTGCATCCCCGGTCAATACGGCTATACGTTGTTGAATGTGCTGTTGATCATCCCTAGAGGCCAAGGCCAGCGCCTGACGATACTCACCCAAAGCACCTTTGTGGTCACTCTGTGCTTCCAGCAATCGCCCCAACTGCTCGTGCAGTACTGCCATATTCGGCTGGCTGATACCTTTCAGATCCAGACCTTGAGTGACCACATCAATGGCACCTTTCAAATCGCCACTGCGCCAAAGCACCAGACTTAGCTGCAGGGAAGTTCTGGCTCGCTCATCGGCACCGCGCTTTGTATCACTCAGCTGCTTGCGAAGTTCCTTGAGCAGTGGAGACACATCTCCAGCTGACTGTACTGATTCGCGATAACGACGATCAGCGTTCGCAAATTCGCTTCCCTGTTGGGCCGAAACAACTGCCGCCACAGCGGTCGTTAATGGAGACTGGCTTACCATACCAGTCTCAGCCAGTAGCGACGGCGAAATACCACCGATAGTCAACACGGTCGCCAGCAATGGTCCACCAGACATTTTTGTGATCAGTTTTGACACTATCTTTCCCTCACACTCTTGTGCCAGGAGCGCACACACGCTCTCGGCGAATCTTATTGTCGCGGCAAGCGCCGCAGGATGATTTCCACCAGATAAAGCAGCAGCGCCGCCAGTAGGAACCAACCCCAGAGTTCTTTAATTTGCAATGATGCGCTGTTCGAAATTGACCGTTCCGGCAATGCTTGGCCAGCAGCCAGGCGCTCTCCGCCAGTAGCTGTTGCCAGTGCAACCAGATCCAGCCCGTGCACAGGGTCGACCTGCCGCTCAGGGCTTAAAGTGCTAGGCACAGCCAGAGGCCAGCCGTTTACCTGCAATCGCACTGACTCTGTATAATCTGTCTTCAGTTCAGTACGGAACCAGCCTGGTGCGGCTTCCGTTAAAGGTAGCGTTTGCTGCATCTCGCTGTTACCCACAGTCAAAGCTGGAGTCACACTGCGTTGGCGAGCAACCACATCCAGCCAAACTCGACCACCTTCTCGCTGCCACCGGGTTTCAAAGGGAGCCAGATCATTCGCTGTGCGTCGCATAACTCGACCCAGCCATGCACCATAACTCTCCCACTTCTGCCAGCTTTGTGTTCCAGGTCCGACGGGTTCGGTCATCAGGGCAGTTACCCTTCCCAAGCCGTAACGCCAGCTACTCAACAACGGATGTTCACTGTTACTGACCTGCAACAATTGCTCTGCACCAGATCTCGATTGCACTTCCATATAACCTTGTACTGGTGGCAATTCGTCGGTCAGCAATCCTGCCCACCATCCTTTGCCATCAGCAGAGTGCATCTGTGTTTCAATGGAATATGTCCCCTGCTGATAGGCTGGCAGTTTGGTTTCCGCGTCTTTTTTCAGGTTCAGTTCAATCAAACTGTAGCGATCATTAACTGCATAAAAACGACCGCCACCAACACGCGCCATCTGGTTCATGACTTCGTTGTCATCGCCGTTACCCGTCATGACCGTGGAGAGTGTGATGCCCTCTCGGGACGCGCGGCGAATAATTGACTCAAAGTCGCCCTTCTCCACACCGGCATCACTGATTACCAGAATATGTTTATGACGAGCTTGAACATTTTTCAGGCCGTAGAGTGCCGCTTCAATGGCAGGCATTAATACGGTGCGACCATCGGGCTTCATACGCCCGATCGCACGCTGGACATAATTCCGATCCGCCAGAGGCTGCAAGGGTACTGCCCAGTTTTTGGCACCATAGAACTCAACAATGCCCACTAGGTCATTGCGATTTAGTTTTTTCAGCGACAACATAGCCACCTGTTTGGCCAACTCCATTCGCTGCCCACTCATCGACCCGGAGGAGTCAATAATCAGGGTAAGTGCCACTGTTGGCTCACGCTTTTCCTGACGCTGCTGCAGTGTTACTGGCAGCAGTTCGGCAACGGTTGTGTTGAGGTATCCGCCATCACCAAAGGCGGATTTACCACCGCTGTAGAGCAACCCCAGTCCGCGCTCCTGAACCTGCTCATTGAGCAGCGACTGGAACGACTGCGGTAATTTAGCAGCCGGAAAATCATCCAATATGACCAACTGATAGTTACTCAGCGGAAATTCGCCATTCAGCTCCACGGATGGCTTTTCAATCTGAAAACCGGCGCCTACCAATTGTTGAATTCGATCGGCACCACCGTACATCCGGTCTCCGAGATACAGCACTCGCAACGGTGGCAGAACAGCTATTTCAGTAGAGAGACGGTTATTGCCAGGTGCGTCCTGTGCATTCAAGGTTTCGACCAACACAGACAGCGTTTCAAATCCCTGATGAGTCGGCTCGTATTCAAAGCTGACCTGGCGTCTTCCGTTTAGTTGAATCAATTTCTCGGCCAGGCTTTCGCCCTGCTCATTAAGCAAAATCACCTTGGCCTCGCCACTACCAAGCAGGGTCACACTCACCTGTCCACTGTGACCAACCCGCAGCTCACCATCAGCCTTGAGCGCCGTTGGATACACATCAAGCTCTGCCGCCGCCATCTCGACAACATGAACCGGTATGTCACGCTCAATCAACGCCTGTACGGCACGCGACCAGTCAGGGTTTGTTGCCAGGCCATCACTTACCAGTGTGATACTCCCTGCGCTGTGATAAGGAATCTGTGCACTGGCAACCGCCAATGCCCGACCCAGATCAGAGGAATTTTCCGGGTCATTCAGCACGATGCGCTCCACCCCTGACTCAACATTGACGGCAGATGGCAGTTGCCCGCCAACCTCAATCAGTGACAGGTTCTCACTGCTCGATTCAAGACTGAGCAGGCTTGGGATCCGATCAAGCAGCTGATCGCGCGCCTCATCAGATACACTTTCCGACAGGTCGAGTATCACTACCCGAAAAGACTCACTGCTGGTGCTGATGACAATTGGCTGAGCAAGGGCAGTTACCAGTGCTACAAATACCAGTGAACGCCACACTGCTGAAATGGATCGACTTCCACGCTTGGGCCATAACCACAGCGCAGGCACCAGTACCAGCAGCAGAAAAAATAACGGATGTAAAAAACTGATCTGCATAATCAAAACCTTTTTCGGGAGATGGGAGATGGGAGATGGGAGACGATTAACTCCGATTCACCCAAGTAACTTCTCTTCTCACATCACTCGTCTCTCGTCTCTCGTCTCTCGTCTCACAACCTACGGCATCCGCCCTTTGTTGTAACTCCACCACTCCACTGTCAACAACACTAACGCCAACAGCACAAGCCACCACCAAAGATTGACTCCCACTGCTGGTGTAAAAGCCGGCAAGCTGCCTTCCAACAGTGCGCTTTCGGTCGTCAGCAAGGTCGTGTCTCTATCCAGGAAAGTAACTGCCAGTGGTTCATGGCTATTGGCTCGAGACAGCACTGAGGGTCGAACCGGGAAGAAACGCTCACCTTCTACCGTGGCCGATTGACCAGAATCATTGATGAAGCCAGGCTCAATAGCCGGTTGAGCCGCAGGCAGCGGGCGACCGACAGCGGCGTAGGGGTACCACTGTTGAGCACCCGCCAACCAGCGAATACTGTGTGCCACAAACAACGGAAATGCCCGTGACTGAATAAAGTTATAGCTTGGCTGCATCAGTTCTTGCCAGACACTGAATGACCACCCTTCGCCCGCTTCAGCAGTCACCTCAATCGTCTTCTGTGTCTGCTCAGCCAATCCAACGGCGTCGATGTTTCCCAGCCCAATTTCAGACATTGCCTGGGCAAAAATGGCATCGCCATCTCGTCCCGAGGGGTAGCTCACTACGAACGCTGCCGATTGCAACTCAGCTGGAGCCAGCTCCATCGCCGGAACATTGCCACCCAGCGCTTCATTGTGCAGACGAACCACAACATCGGGCTGCTCTGTGACCAGTTCTACTGCTACATCTGCAGCAATCGCCATAGCCAGTGACTCTGGTACCGCACGGGACAATTGAACGCGAATTTTTTCAAAAATCGGCAGGGTAATATCCGCACGGTTATCGCAGAGCAGATCATCCGTGGTGTCCAACTGTGCCGAAATCGATGAACCATCTGCTGGGACATTAAACGCCCACCACTGATAGCCACTATCAGTAACCACAAATTCAGCAGGTATTGACTGACCATCTTTGGTTAATTGCAGCTCTGATGCCTTAAGAGGCAAGTCACCCTCTACCTGAACCAACAGATCGACAAGTCCCCACTCGCCACTGGCGGCGGCCGTCGCGCCAATCGACGTGATACCGGAATTGGTAAAGTTTTCCGGCATGGCACCAAAGCCAAGCGATACTTCAACCGTTTCCGGCAGTCGCTCCAAATCGGCACTAGAGACCGGGGAGTCCCCATAGATACGTACATGTGTATGAGCTGCTCCGGAATTGAGCTGACTTAACTGTAAGGCCAGAGAGGAAGGTACGGCCTCCGGCTGAAGATCTTTGACACGTTCAGCCAGCAGCAAACTGTGCTCGCCCGATTTCAACAGAGTCATAAACCGTGAGCCGCACCAGATAACTCTACGCCGTTCTTCCGGGAGCTCGGCCAAGTCGGCTTCCAATGCAGCCAGAGCCTGCTGGAATCGACCCTCACGGGTCATCAGTGCCGAGCCATCCAGTAGCAGCACATACTCATCCGCCTCTGAAGAAGCCTCTATAGTCGGCTTTGCAAATGCGAGCCAGAGCAGCGTGCAAATAGATAACAAGAACAAATACGCCCAGAAGTGACGAAATTTATGCTTAAAGGTGCGCACCGGCGCCTCATTCAGCGCTTCCTTCCAAAACAGTAAAGTAGCTACTTCCTGCTCCTGAAAGCGAATACGCAAACGCTGGGCTGCATAAAGAATCGCAGCCAGAGCAGCAACACCGCCCAAAACAGCCATAGGGGATAGGTTGACGAAATTCATTCTTTCCCTCCGGGAAAAGAGCCGGCTTGTGCTTGCTCAGCTGTGCAGTGCATGACAAGACTCATCTGGGCTCTCCCATCAAACATGTAAACTGCCAGTCTCAAAGAGCTTGGCCAACTGGCCGACCACATCGCCTTCAGCATCCAATCGCAGTAGACCCGCCTGGCGCTTTTTAGCCACTTGCGCAAGCTGTTCGCTGAAGGTTTGGTAAGCTTCCTGATAGCGCTTGAGAACTGCCGTGGTCATGGCGATGTCTGCTACCTCACCAGTTTCACAATCGCGTAACCGCAATTCGCCCTGCAACGTGGGATCAGAATCAGAAGGCCGAACGATCTGAATCAGTAAAACCTTGTGCTTCACTTTGCCCAAGGCTTTTTTAATCGCTTCCAATCCGGCCGGGTCAAAAAAGTCACTGACAATTACCAGCAAACCCGAACGCAGATTCAAGCTGCTGAGTTTTTGCAGTGATTTAGGCAGGTCGGTTTTAGCCTGTGGCTTGAGACCGGACAAGTGGCGGGCAAAACTCATGATGTTGGCTTTGCCGGACTTTCCTTTGGTAATCACTTCCATGTCTTCACCAAAAGGCACCAGACCGGCTGAATCATTTTGATTCATGCTGATCGTCGCCATTGCCAGACTGGCTCTCAACGCCGCTTTTGCTCGCACTGCACCTTCGCTGTACATACTTTCCGACAGATCCGGCATCAGGTATAGCGGCAGGTCCTGTTGCTCTTCATAGAGCCGCAGAAAAATCCGCCCAAGACGGTTATAAATATTCCAGTCGATACGCCGTAAATCGTCTCCTGCGGAATAAGGTCGAAAATCTTTAAACTCCAGGCCACTGCCCAGATCTTTCGACAGTTTTTCACCAAAGCGGCCACCGCCGGCAACTCGCCGGGCGGTGATACTCAAGTGTCCCAGAGAAGATAGAAATTCCGGGTCAAAAAGCTCATCAAAGGTTAATGCGGTACTCATTAGCTCTCTCGTTTGTCTCAACGTGCAGAAAAAATTCGTTCAATAAAAAACGGATTAATTCATCAGTTTGCTAATGGTTTCATTGAGTTTGTGACCACGCAGCGAATCACCCATGGCAACAATCTTGCCTTCAGGGTCGATCAGAAACATAGTTGGAAAACCGCGAACTTGATAGTCCTTAGCCATTTGTGGTTTACCGCCAGCACCGAGAAATGCATGATTCCAGGGCATTTCCGCTTCACCACCGTCGAGAAACTCCAGCACATCTTCCGGACTCTGATCACCGGACAGTGACAGGATTTCCAATCCCTGATCGTGATACTGGTTGTAGACAGTCAACACATTTGGCAACTCTTTGACACAGGGGCCACACCAGGTTGCCCAAAAGTCCAGCAGCACATACTTCCCTTTAAATGAATCCAGTGAAAATGTTTCTGACTCGTCTTGCAAATTGGCGACGCTGAAATCCATAGCCTCTTTGCCAACATGTGGCTTAGTGCGCAGGTGTTCCAGCTGTTGTTTGGCCTGCTCCAGAACAGCCATATCCGGATAAGTTTTTGACAGGCGATCGTAGGTGGCTTCCGCTTTCGGTAATTGACCATTAAAAATCATGTACAGCAGATCAACACCTTCAACATGGGCAACCACATCCGCAGAACTATTGCTTCGCAACCCGTCAATGTAAGGCATGGCTTTTTGGTTGATGACTTTCGGTAAATGAATGGCCACGGAACCAGCCAATTCGGGAAATGCAGACCAGGCATAGCTGGACGCCGGAACATCGTTGACAACTTTTTTCAAAACTTTTTTGAATTTCTTATTCTGGTAATCCATGTAAAGCTTGAGTTCAGCCAGGCGATAGGCTTCAGCTTCCAGGCCAACCGTTTGCGCTTGCATTTCCATCAACGATTGTAATTCGACTTCAAAATCCAATTGCTGGGCAATAGTCATTTGGGTTTTCTTATCTGGAACAATTGAGATTTTAGCTTCAATTTGTTTTTTCACCGCCGCCATATCTTCCAGCACATAATCGAAATCGCCACTAAACGCACTCATGGACAGTGCCAAACCAGCGACAACAGACGCAATAGCAGTTCGTTTAAACATAATAAATACTCCCTCTCTCCGGCTGCCCCTCGGGGGCAGCAATAAATATCGTTATTTAATTATTCGTTTGGTTGTTTTACGTTGGCTACAATTTCGCGCACCAGATCGGCGTCGTTAATGCCTTCAGACTGGCCATGGAAATTAATCACCATGCGGTGACGCAATACCGGTATAGCCACGTCACGAATGTCGTCGCAGCTCACCGCAAATCGACCGCTCAACAAAGCCCGGACCTTACCGGCCAGCAGCAATGACTGGGCACCGCGAGGCGATGAACCCAATGCTGCAAATTCATTGACAATGTCCGGGGCATAATCGCTGCCCGGCTGGGTACCCATCACCAGATGAATAGCGTAAGTTTTGGCTACATCAGACACCGGAACCTGACGGACAATGTTGCGCATTTCGATAATTTCTTGGCCGGTAGTCGCAGCGGTAATTACCGGAGAGGCTCCGCCTGTGGTGCGATCAAGAATGGTGTGGTAATCCTGCTCTTTTGGATAACCAACCACTAATTTAAATAGAAAACGGTCGAGCTGTGCTTCCGGCAGCGGATAAGTACCTTCCTGCTCTACCGGGTTTTGAGTGGCCAGCACACAGAACGGCTCAGGCAGTTTAATAGTCCGTTTGCCAACGGTTACCTGACGCTCCTGCATCGCTTCCAGCAGTGCGGACTGTGTTTTGGGTGTAGCGCGGTTGATCTCATCCGCCAACACCAGGTTGGAAACAATCGGGCCTTCCTGGAACTGCAGCTCCTGACCACCGTCCGGGGTTTCCATCAGCACGGATGTACCCTGAATATCCGCAGGCATCATGTCCGGGGTGAACTGAATGCGTGAGAAATCTGTTCCAACCGCTTTGGACAGAGAGTTCACCAACATGGTTTTACCTAGGCCCGGAACACCTTCCAGCAGTACGTGACCGCCTGCAAAAAGTGCAGTCATTACACCGTCAATCACCTCGTCCTGACCCACCATCATCTCGCAAACCTGTGTTTTGATATTGCTGTAGATTTCGCGAAACCGTTCAGCCGCTTTGCGAGCATCTTCGGACGTAAACACCGGATTATTAATTGCTGAAGTCATTTTCTCTCTACCTCTCAACTTTCCTGGATTCTGTTTTTTGCTCCTGCGTCTGGCGCAGGGATTTGAAATAATTTTTCACCACGGGTTCGGACCAGGTTTCAACGGCGGTCGGCTCGAGGGCGCGCATAGCGTTTGAGCGCTTCATACGCGATTGCGCCAACAGACTGACCGCAGACTCCGCGCTAGGCTGAGTCTGCTCCTGTTTCATGCTCTCAGGGCCAATACCGGACTTACCAATTAACTTATCCCGCATCGGCACACCCAAAATAGCGCTCGGTGCTCCGCGCTCTTTCTTGATCGGGTCTTCACCCTCACCGCGGCCATCTGCCGGCTTTCCGACCTGTGATTCACTGGAAGACGACTCAGAAGACTCCTGCTTGGCACGTTTGCTTTCGGCATTTGGATCCGGCTTACCACCGCTAGCTGTTTTTGCCTGACCGTTTTGCGACTCTTCTTCACCTTGCTCGCCGCCCTCTCCACCTTCTTCAAACTCTTGCGGATCATCATCGGAAACTTCAATTTCCTCAGGCTTCTGTTCGGCCTCAAGACGGTTAGACCCAACCATTACGCCATCACCACCTTCTTCCTCCATTTCTACGGAAGAGTCTGCATTGCTGCCTTCACCAACACCCCCATCAGAATTTGATGTCGCAGAATGCGCGGAAGACGATGCACCAGCCGATGATTTTTCACCGTTTGTATTTTCTTTCTTTTCTTTCTTTGAACGATTACCAGATGCTGACTTTGATAAGCCGCCTTTACCTTCCGATGCCAGTCCGTTTCCAGACTCACTACCAGCGGTTGCCTTGGGTGCGCCTCCATGACTGCTTGCCTCCGCTTCAGACGACTGCTGAGACGCCAGGTCAGCCTGTTGACCAGCACCTTCCGACGAGTTCGCTTGTTGTTGTGGAGAATCCTGGTTACCAGCTAACTCCATATCGCCAGCCCCTGCGGCAGGCTCAGATGCCAGTTGACTGCCATTTGTTGAGTTTTGCCCCTGGTCACGCAGATCAACACTGCCTGACGAGCCAGTGATATCGACTGAAACTCCAGACACAACAATACCCGGAGCCTGTTGTTGTGCGCCGACCCAAACGGACAGCAACATCAGCACAATGGCAAGCCATATCGAAACGATTGCCGGAGGGGAAATAAGCGTCGGTGAAGGATCGGTCTCATGAAGCTTGTGACGCTGGGCGGCACGTGCCAACTGGCCAGCATCCTCAATTGCAGCCACCATAAATGGGGTACGGGTCTCCCGTCGGGAAAACTCCTCAGCCGTTACCAACCGATCGCTGAGCGACAGTTCCCGGTCATAACGCGCCAGTGCAGCGGTACGAGATATGGTCAGCGTGAACCACTGCGAGATCCAACGAATGACTGTGACCAGCAGTGCCAAGCCCAGTGCAATTGAGACGTAATGATGAAACGACAGATTCCAGCTGGGCTGTCCCCAGGCATATCGGACCAACTCTGCCATCAACATTGGCACAGGAAAAACCGCCAACCACAGCAGCGCACAGCCAACCAATTCCTGTGCACGTCGCTTCAAATGACACTGGCGCAGCCACTGACCACCGGCTTCAGCCAGATGGTTTAAAGATAACTGCACACCAAACTCACGGGAGGCGAGTTTCGCCTTATCCCTGTTATTGTCCACTAAACCCTCCAATGTACTGCTATGACTATCAAGTCAACTGAACATCTTCGTGACTGTCAGCGTTGGGAAGTCTTCTTGATCTGCCGCCCTAACAACTACGGTAGGCGATATTTTTTTGTCTTTTCTACATAAGAGAACGCGCGCATCCACGTCTCCCCTATGATGAAGCAGAAAGAAATACGTTAACTTTTGTTAAGCCTTAAAAGCGCTGTAAACAAAAAAGCCGGCCCAAAGGGCCGGCTGAAGAGGTGTTAGCACTGTAATTGCAAGACTAATTAAAGCTCTTGTTCAGGCTCAGCACATAGCGGCGTCCGTATGGATCAATCGCATGAGGATTGTAGTAAGTAGCCCGTGAAAACCCAACAGGTCCCCCATTATCCAGACGCTTGCGCTCAATCTCGTTTTCCTGGAATACGTAGGCGTTGCTTACTGACAGGCGCAGGCGGGTTTTATCCAGCCAGCTTGGCACCTCAAACAAATCTCCCTTGCCGAAATCGTAACCCATACTAAGTGTCAGTGCAGAAGCCGCCTTAGTGGTAGCCTCTAAGGCCACAAAAGGACGCTCACCGGTTTCTTCGTCTGTAATTCGAAGCTCTTCAAGCGCGTGAGTATCCGCTTGATAAGTGGTTGTACCGGTTACACTCAACCCACGATAGTTCCAAGTTAACTGCACGGAGCCGCGATGCGCAGGCAATGGAAAGTCTTTAACTCTGCGACGGCGATCCACTGTATCCACAGTATCTACCGGCTGGGTGTAGTCATACATCTCAGTATCTTCAGTAAAGACAATACCCGCCCGAACGGAACACACATCTTCTGGTTTCCCCTCACACAGGTTTTCCCGAGTAATCAGGTTTTTCAGCGTGTAGGTATGACGCCAGGAAGCAACAAAATCACCAAAGTCTGTATCTGCACGGTAGTTAACTTCAAAGTCGATACCGGAGTTACTAACATCTCCCACATTGCGCTGACGAGCATCGAAGACAATGGGATACTCTCTTAAATCAGCACCATCAATAACGGCGTATGAAAGCCTGTAGTTGGCATTGGCATCTGCGTCTTCAGTATAGTCACCGACATCGGTCAAAAACAGCGGGTGCAGAGCCACGAACTCTGGATTCAAGTAGTCGTCAAGCCAGTTGTCCAAACCAACGCGCGGCGTTCCAATCCGGTCATAAGTGTCAGATTTACGTGCATTGACTTTAATTTTCATCCCATCGACAAACGTCGGTGTAAAGATAAAGCTCAGCGCGGTTCCAAAGTTGCGCTCTGGCCTCAACTCTTCAGAGCCACCACGCAGTGCCCTCATTGCAGCAAAAGCCGGGAATCCACTTGGCCTGGTATTATTCAAGCCCAACTCGTAAAAACTCCACTGAGTTTCAGTCGCTGATCGAACTGAAGACGGCACACGCAGTGAGTAGTTGCGGTTGAGACGAACGGTCATCCAGTCATTGACACCCCAGTTCATCCCCATAGACCAGTTATTGCCGCGCATATCTACTTTGCTATACGCCTCAGTACTGCTCGCAGCATTAACCAGGAAGCTATCAACAAATGGAATACTCATATCGCTGCTAACCAGAGGCACAGCGATCTCACCACTCAGGGTAGCGGTATCTCGCCCATAACGCTTGTCATATGCCTTCTGTATAGTACCCGAAGGGAAGAACATTCCCGACGCCCCATCTGCCTTGTCATTGGTGCCAGTAGTGAACATATAGGAAGGCAAGTCACTATTATTATTCATGGCATGACTCTCAGTCTGTCTGTACCGAGCAGCAAGACGCGCACGCACACCACCAGCAGCCGTATCAAACAAGGTGCCCTGCAGAGCTAAGTTGGCCGATTTGTTCGTACTGCGTGTACTGGTTAGAACATTCTTATCGGTAATATATTCCGCAAGCTCATCCTGAGAGCTAAAGCCCATATTAGGCTCCCAGTAACCCGGCACCGCCTCGATCAGATAGTCCTGACTACCATCATTAGGGTTTACAAATCTTGCATAACCTCTATATATCGAACTCACTGTCACAGGGCCATACAATGGGTGCTCGTAAGTATCACCAACAACCGCACCATCCACTTCAGGGGTATTGGGGTTATCCCCACGAACATTTACCATACCATCCATAAGGGTATCGTAGATGACACCCCGTGAATTAAGGCGATCATTGGTTCTGGACTCAGAGCGACTCAGCCCCCACGCCAGGCCACCACTCATATTCCACTTATCAGTCAACTCATAGTCAAATCCGGCACTGAACGAGTAATTACGAATCTCAATTTCCTGATTCTGGGTCGGAAGGTCCACTTGGAAAGCACGGCGAAAAGGGGTGCCAAACAATGTCTGATACAAGCTCCTGGTACCCAAGATATCTTGGCGATCCTGGTTACTGGTAAAGCTCTGTTTTTCTGTTTCTCTGTAACTACTGTCCAGCTTTACGCTCAGGCGATCAGACAGCTCCTGATACAGCGACATACTCAGACCATAAGTGCTGTCCTTTGGCTTTAAGCTAAAGTTCTGCAGCGGCAAATCTCCACGAGGATTGAGCAACGCCTCAGGATTCTCTGGGTCAAAATTGCTCAGATCAAAGCCATAGAGATCATCCGGAAACCCATCTTCTGGAAGGCCAATTGCAAAAATGGGCTCCCAGCCGTCGGCCTCCATCCCTGATATGCTGCGAGGCGAGTAGTACGGAATACCCCCCGTGATACCATATCTACCATTTTCAGTCCCGCCTCCCAGACGTTCACCCTCATCGTCATAGTCGCCGTCGCCATTCAAATCCTTAATAAACATCAATGCCCTGGTACTATAACTGGATACCAGGTTGCCATCTTTTGCTGGCTCCACCAGAAAGTCCGCGGCAGCGTCTGGAGTAAAAGCGATACCACGCTGAGAGCCATCAATTGGCTTCTGCCCCTGAAAATTAAAACTGGTAGTAAAGCGACCGGAGTCCCAGCCGAAAGTGTGGCCAACACTGGCATTCAATTGCTCGCCACCACCATCTTCAGTCCCAGTAAGGGTCATCGACACATTGGTTCCCTGGTAGCTCTTACGTGTGATGATATTGATTACACCACCCACAGCATCAGCGCCATAAATAGCAGCCGCACCATCAAACAAAATTTCAATACGATCAACACTGTCGATGGGGATGTTGCTGATGTCGGTAATCTCACCAAACTGACCACCTGCGGTGGGTCGCTTGCCATCAATCAGTATCAACGTATAGAGGGCACCCAGACCACGCAGGTTGGCAGAGGAGCCACCATAAACATTCTTACCAAGACCAAAGGTCTGATTTTTGAAGTCGCCAGAGCCGACATTGGTGGGGGCATTCAGGTTTTGAGGCAGCAGATTCAAAAAATCATCAAGGCGAGTCAAACCGCTGTTCTCTATATCTTCACGGGTAAAGGTAGTGGTCTGACGGGTCAGCTTGCCCGGATCCTGAATCAGGGCAGAACCGGTAACTACAATCTCTTCTACTTCCTGCGTGTCTTTTTTCTTGGCAGTAGAAGCTTCAGCGGCCTCTGCCTCACTGACCACCACACTGCTGTCATCAACAAACTTATAAACGAGCCCTGAACCGGAAAGCAGCTGCTCCAGCGCTTCACTCAGGGTAAATTCGCCCTTCAGGGAATTGAGTTTGACTCTGGAAGCCAGGCTATTCGGAATGGAAATCTGGACACCGGCACTTTCACCAAGAGCCACTAAGGCTGAGCCGGCTTTCTGGGCTTTGATATCTATAGAATATTTTTCGGTATCGGCATGGCTGCTGGCTGCTGCGATTAACAGAACCGCTGCCGCCACATTGTTCGCGAGTCGAGTTTTCTGCAATTTACTTGCTTTCATTTTCATTTACCCACCTTCTTTTGCGTTTCTATGTATAGCCAGATTCATCTGGCTTACTTGAGAGAACGCACTTGTTCCACCCCCCCCTACGGTTATGAAAATAAATTTTTAAATATTTTTTTATCGCCAATTCCAGATAGCCAAAACCCTTTTGGCCATTTATTTCACCGAAATATCAATACGGTCCACGTGATGGGTGACCACTACCTGGGCCGAAACCTCCAGTCCACTCAAAGCAGTTTTTATATTGTTGATATTGAGTGTGGAATACACTTCTATGCCCGCCAATTGGTCACCAACCAAGCGGATGGGCTTGGCCGAATAGCGATTGAGCTCTTGCACCACCACACCCAACGGCACACCCTCAAAGCTCAGCAAACCTGTACGCCAAGCTTGGCGCTTGGCGATACCAGGATCATGACGAGCACTAAGCTGTTGGGTTAGGTCTCTGAACTCAAAATAGGTTCCGGATTGAACTCGCAATGCGCCATCCGCTTTTAATTGCACCTCTTCCCCGTTCTGTGGATCCAATTCCGGGGCCAGATCGAAATCCCCCTGTCCCGGGCGATGCATGGCAACCTCACCCTCCACCAGCGCCAGCGAAAATCCTTCCGTTGTACGGTGCACATTAAATGCAGTACCCAACACGGTGATATTGCGTCCACCAACCTCAACACTGAATGGACGGGATTCATCCTTGGCAACATCAAAGTAGACCTCACCGCGATCCAGCACAATCCGACGCGCCTGATCATTCATATCCACCAGCACCTGCGATGCAGTGTTCAAAGTCAGTACACTGCCATCATCCAGGGCAATCTGTTTTTGCTCGCCGACCGTCGTAACATAACGCAAGACATTGCCAGTCGATTCCAAAGCAGACTGCCAAGGCTGCAGAATCGCCACACCAACCGCCAGCACAAGGCCAGCTGCTACGGCCAGTTTGGGCCAGTAACTTCTTGCCCCGGACACCCGATCCAATTCAGGCGTCTCATTCAGCCAAGCCTTTACCTCGGGGTCAGAGCTCAATTCAGCCGCCCACTCATCCAACCCGGCAATCAGGTGATTGACTTCAACAAATGCCTTCTCTGCAGTCTCATCCTGAAGGCGCCGATTGATCTCCAGACGCTCCGCTGCACTGGCTCTACCCGAATACAGGTGAACACTGTCCTCAATGACACTGCTGTTATCTCGCGAGTTTTTACCTTTGCCGATCATCACTCTTCACCTCGACCTTCCATCAGTGCTTTACGCAACTGGGATAAAGCCATACAAATATACTTTTCTACTGTCTTGATTGAGACTCCCATTCGATCAGCAATTTCCTGATAACTTTTCTGCTTGAATCGACTGAGAATAAAAGCCTGACGCCACAGCGGCTTCAACCCCGCCAGAACCGCCTTCACCACTTCCAGATCCTCACGTGCCAACACTAAAGACTCCGGCGAGTCCGCAGCTGGCTTTTCAGCCCGGACCTGTTGTTCTAACTGCTGCTGATAACGCATCCGCACCACTCGTCTGCGCTCCATATCAACCACCAGGCGGTTGGCTGCAGCAAACAGGTAAGACCGTGCAGACTCATTGTCGGGAGGCAACTTCTCCAACAGATCCTCCATTCGAGCCAGTCGGGCAAACACCTCCTGCACGACGTCATCGAGTTCTTCACGGCTTACACGCAAGCGCACCGTCAGGAAGGCGCTAACCGCAGATCTATGCTCATGAAACAGGCGCTCAAGCGCTTGCTCCCGAGTCTCCAGCGGGCGCCCCTGCAGGTCTACTACATTATCTTGTTTTTTTACCATGAGGGCTGAGTTGGGAACCATGGAATACACCTCTCAGTATAGACAACGCACTGCTCCCCCCTCCCCCTACGGAAACTCCTGAATTTCTTTTTGAAATGTCCAATACCAGAAATACAGGAACTGGAACCAAAACCCAGAAGTTGGTCATGTAGTAGGCAATACCCGAACAGTTTCCTGTAAATCTTCAACTGCGCACAGTGGATCTGATAACCCTGTCATAGCTCCTTTGCGTGATCTTTCTTACTGTTTGCACTAACACCACAGGAGACCATTAATGCTCAATACCATGTCACTATTCGCCAAAGCAAAGCACTGTATACAGGGCAATCTGGGCGATGAGCTGAATGATTTTCTGCGTGAGTCCGGAGCTGAGCCTTGCGATGACTTCGAACAAAGCACCAATCAGGTCAAGCTACCTATACTGGCCAGTCGCGAGAGCTACCGGTTTGCCTGGGAGGGTGTAAAGCCTGGCGAGACGGATGTTGTACAGCGCAATGGTAAGTTGCTCCAGTTCGTGGCCCACTTCCCCTATCGGAAAAAACTCTGGATGTGCAAGTTTGGCAAGCACTGGCAGGAATTGACGGACAGTCTCGAAAGCCAGTTGGGCCCCGGACACCGCATGGAAGTGGCTGGAAAGACAGGCATCCATTTTCGCCATCAGGATTTGATGGTGCTGTTAAGTTCGTACAAGTCTGGCAGGCAGTCTATTATCGAAATTAAAATAGCCAGAGAGCGATTTTGTTACTAAATCCATTTGCACTATCGAGAAAAATTTGAGAAGCAGCCCTGCCAGACAAGAGTCACTAGTCATTCTCGCGAATGCGGGAATCTATAGGTTTTAGGGTTTATACTGTGCCAGGTATGAATCACCTTGACGGTCCAGGCACTTTCATAAAAGCCATTTCGTGGTTTCATTGCCAACCGTATCAAAAACAAAAAACCCGCCTTATGGCGGGTTTTTTTGGGATGTCCTCACTGACAGTAAATTAGCTGCGAGTAATGATCTCCTTACCGTTGCGGAACTCCTGAGCACTTTTCACCGTGGCTTTCACACCACCTTTGGCACCCGGTGCAATTACGGAGACTGCGTGCGGATTTTCAATGATGATCTCATTGTACGCATCCTGGACGTCCTTCATAGTGATGTTCTTGAGCGCTTCGATCGATTTTTCTCTAGAGTCGAAGTTTGGATAGTCATCACGCAAGTCCTGCCAGAAACGGCCAACTTTTTCAGCAACGTTCTGCGGCTCTTGCATCAGCTGAGCCAGGGTGGCCTGCTTCAGTGGCTCCAACATTGCATCAGTCATACCATTCAACACCTGTTGAAATTCCGGCAGGAACTTATCGGTTGCCGCTTCTACTTCGGCAGCGCTGGCAGTCGGTGACTGCACCACGAAGATGATTCCCGGGGTACGATCGCTGCGCTTGGCACCAGCTTGAACAATGTAGCCCAGCTGCTGCTCGGTACGCAGGCTGTTGAAGTACTGCTGGTGCATGATCTGGCTCAACAGATGCAGCTTCATTCTCTCTTCGCGAGTACTTTCGCGGCCCTGGTAGTAACGAAATACTGCGGCGTCACCATGTGCCAGCTGGGAAAGGTAAACGTCAGGCTTCTCTGTCGGATTCAACTTCACAACACGCTGACCCTTAGGAATCGCTTTTTCGGTAGACTTCAAACCAAGAGTCGATTTGATCTGTTCAGCGAAGTCGCGAGATTGCTGCTCGGTAATGTTACCGGAGGTCATCATGGTCATGCGGCCTTCGCCGAACAGCCAGCTCGGAGCAGCCAACACTTTTTCAAGTGTGATGGACTCAGCCATGGCACGCACCTCTTCCACCGAATGGCTGTCAGCATCCAACAGCTCCTCAAGGTCGCGGTTAACGCCTTGGGTAGGCTGGGCCTTATCGTAATTGGCAAAGTAGCGTTTGACGTTTTCCATCATGCGGTTGAACTGGCCTTCGGTGAAGGTCGGCTTCAGAACCTGTGCCAATACCTCATCCGCAAGCTCCGGCAGTTTGTCAGAGTATCCACTGAAGCTGACACCACCCTGCCCCACACTGTAACCGACACCCGCACGATTAGCGTTGAACTTCAGCTCTTCGAGCTGCTCACCCATCATGCCAAAGTAAAGCTGGGATACCAGATCCTGCTCCAGGGTCGGACGCTCAGGACGATCAATGGCAAGTTGGACTGTGGCCTTGGGAATATTGTCCTCGATATTCGGGTAGTGCCAGATTTCCATGCCATCTGTGTTGTCCAGTTTCACCGGCTTTTCAGCGGTCTGCACATCCATCAGATCGAAGTTTTCCGGAATCAGCGGGTTCCGATCAGCCAGCTTCAGGTCACTGTACTGTGAAACGCTCCAGGACTTTACGCGCTCAGCGGTCGGCTGGTAAGTGCGGTAGTCGGCGCCGTAGAACCTGGTTTCTTTCTCAGGCACTACACTTGGTGCAGCCAGCTGAACCACCATGTTGTCCGGACGCAGTTCGGCCAACACGTTGTTAATAAGTTTGCTGTCGAAACGCTTGTATCCGGCACCCAACAGATCGCGCGGCAGGGTGTCTTGCAGAGCATTGGCAAAGCTTATTGCACCCTGCATATCCAGCGAACTGTTTTCTGCAAAACGGAAGCCCATCTCAGACAGGTTTTTGATCTCGTTGTAGCGCCACTCCTGTACACCCTCTTTCTTAACCAGAGCGACCTGGTCAAATAGTGCAGCGATGATTTCGTCTTGATGCTCCATACCCTTTTCGGTCAGGGAGACACTGATCACGAAAGTATCGGTGGTACCGTATTCCATGCCTGGACCAGCTTGAAATCTCTGAATCCAGCCCTTGGCCTTCAAACGATCACTCAGACTGTTGTCAGTCTTGGCATTCAGCATTGCTGCAACAAAGCCTACTGGATTTTCCTGATCATAGTCCTTCTGGGAAGGCATCGGGAAAGTCAGGGTCAGTGAGCGTGAGTCCTGAACTGGCTTGATCTCAATTACCTTCGGCAATTCACCCTCGGCGAACAACTCAGGGAAATTGGTTTCCGGTACATTTTCCAGTTTGGGCACGGCAGTAAACTTGGCACGGGCCAGCTGCTCCAGCTCGTCCAGTGATTTGTTGCTGACCAGAGTCAGGGTCATGATGTCTGAGCTGTAGTATGTGTTGTAGAACTCGATCAGCTCGTCACGAGCCGGACGGTCAGGTTTGTCAGACAGGGTCTCCAGGGTACCAGCGTTAAATTTATAGGCCGGATGCGCCTGATTGATGGTGTTTTCAAACACCTCCATATTGCGAATGCCATCCTTCTCGATACGGGTGTAGTACTCGGAGTGAACAGCGTTCTTTTCGCGATCCACATACTTCTCTGTGAATAGCGGGCTGATAAAGAACTGGGCGAAGCGATCCAACGCGCCTTCGTAGCCGTTGTTGTCGACCGAGAAATGGTAGTTAGTGATGTCGTAAGCGGTGTAAGCGTTGTGGCTGCCACCGTGAGAATCCAGGTACTCGTTGTATTCGGCTGACTCGGGGTACTTCTCGGTACCCAGGAACAACATGTGCTCCAGGAAGTGAGCCAGACCATCCCAGCCTTCCGGATCCTGGTAAGAACCAACGTTAACATTCAGTGACGCCAGGGATTTAACCGCCTTGTCGTCCGAAATCAGCAACGCGCGAATACCGTTGTCCAGCTCAATGTAGCGATACTCTTTTGTATCCAGAGGGAAGCTCTGCACCACATAGGCGGAGGGGTCCTCAATGCGGCTGGCATCGGCCGCCTGTTCGGATGGCGTACAAGCCGTTAACGCGCCTAACAAGGCGATAATACTGAGTTTTGTTCTCATTTCTCCTCCAAAGGTCCCCATTAAGGGGGTAAAAAATTCCTATATGAGTTGGTCATAACTGACCAACGTTCATCAAAAGCTGGTGTAGGGATAATGTTAGGGCGATCTGACCACAACAGACAAGAATAGTTTCACAGATGCTCCGGTGGTAGTGGGCGCAAAGTAATCAGCTCTAGAAGTTAAACACTTCAGCGCCACGTTTCCCCCACCAATCAAGTGGGCACAATGTAATCAGCTTTGATAAAGAACGTTTCAACGCCACACTTCCCCGAAAAAAGATCAAAAACAGCCTTATGCCCAGTTGCTTTTAATAACTATCAAGTAAATACCTGGAAAGGTGGGAGTCTCTATCGTATTGAAGCGGATTCATCCCGGGAAGATTTTTAGGGCCTGTCGACAGGCCCTAGGGAAGTTCAGTCAGATCGTCCTCACCACCATCCTCGGGAGTGGTAAGTACCGAAAAAGTGTACAGCCCAAGAACGGTTCCCAAGGGAATACTTGCCAGACTGATTGCACCGGCAATCATTGCCAATGGAAAAAAGTATCGTTTGCCTTTCAACAACATAACTCCGGCAACAATCTGTGGAACTGCCGCAACAAGGGCCAGAACCAGAGCCCAATCACCGGTAAAGGCGACAAGGCTGGAATATAGCAACGGTACGACGACCGCAACCAACACCCCCAAAGAAAGGTGTAAAACGCCCAATCGGCGCAGTTTGGCATCTCTGTCCATCACAACTCCTTAAGACAGTTTTGTCCCATTGTGCGCTTTTGCTGAAAGGATTGGCAATCCCCTGATTCTGATAACACTAATTGACACCCCACACATAGTCTGGGATGGTTGCCGTGCAGTGGAACACAATAATCAACAAATGAAGGATTAGATTATGGCAAGTCTTGGAAAATTGCTGTTGTTGTTTGGACTGGGTTCTTTTGTACTCAATTATTTTGGTTATGAGTTTGCGTTGGTTTCCTGGATAGATAATTGGGGTTATGACACCGGTATTATTATTCGTATCGCCATGGCAGTAGTAGGTGCCGCCCTGTGGTTTATGGGCAGCCGGAGCCAGCCGGAAGCCGAAGATATTGAAGCGGATGCTGAAGCCTGATATCCGCTCAGCAAAAGAAAAAGGGTGATTTTTCAATCACCCTTTTTTTATGACTATTACTTATCGCCCTTACTCTTACGAGCAGGCTTTTTATCGCCTCTGGGCGGACGCTTTCCACCTTTTGGGGGCGGAGGCGCATCTGACCATTCGCGAATCTTGATTGGTTGTTGGCGAATGCGAACTTTTTGCAGATCATTCAACAGCTCTTTAGGCATGCCGGATGGCAGATCGACCACAGTAAAGTCGTCAAACAGCTGAATTCGACCGATATAGCGACTGTCGATATCCGCTTCATTGGCAATCGCACCAACGATATCCTTAGGCATGGCACCGTCGCGACGACCCACAGCCAGACGGTAACGCACCATCTCCACTTCCGGATGCTCCTTCAGCTTCTCAGCTTGTACACCGGGCAGTTCACGGCGACCTTTGCGCTCGCCACGCTCCTGGCGCTCACCACGTTCCTGGCGATTGCCGCGCTCTGGGCGCTCGCTGCGTGGAGCCGGCTCTTTGAATTTCGGGAACAGTGGTCGCTCTTTCTGAACCTGGTAGGCCAATGCGGCAGCAATCTCTGTCATGGACAGCTGGCTGTTGTTGGCAAATTCCTGCAACAGCTCACCAAACTTATCCAGATCCTGCTGCTCGATGGTGTCCTGAATGCGAGCACTGAATTGCTCAATGCGCTGGGCGCTGACCTCTTCGCCACTTGGCAGAGTCAATTCGGCCAATTTCTGGCGAGTAACACGCTCGATGGTTTGCAACATACGGCGCTCACGAGGAGCCACAAACAGAATCGCCTTGCCGTCACGGCCAGCGCGGCCAGTACGACCAATGCGGTGTACGTAGGCTTCGGTATCGTAGGGGATATCGTAGTTGAACACATGGCTCATGCGTTCAACATCCAGACCACGGGCCGCTACGTCGGTTGCTACAACGATATCGATCTGGCCTTTCTTCAGGCGATCGATGGTGCGCTCACGCAGTTGCTGGCTTAAATCACCGTTCAGTGCAGCGGCTGCGTACCCGCGAGCTTCCAGCTTCTCCGCCAGTTCAATGGTGGTCTGCTTGGTGCGCACAAAGATGATCATCGCATCAAAGTCTTCCACTTCCAGAATGCGCGTCAACGCGTCCAGCTTCTGGTTGCCGTGTACGATCAGGTAGCGCTGTTCAATGCGCTCCACGGTGGTGGTCTTGGCGGCGATTTTCACTTCCTGGGCATCACCCAGGTATTTGCCAATAATGCGGCGAATGGCGGGCGGCATGGTGGCCGAGAAGAGTGCACGTTGCGCCTCGTCCGGCGTGTGGGACAGGATTTCATCAACATCGTCGATAAAGCCCATACGCAGCATCTCATCGGCCTCATCCAGCACCACGGCTTTCAGTTGCGACAGATTCAGGCTGCGACGACGCAGGTGGTCCATTACTCGGCCCGGTGTACCAACGACTACCTGCACACCACGATCCAGGGCACGAAGCTGGCCGCGCATATCCTGGCCACCGTAAATTGGCAGCACGCTGAAACCTTTCATGTAGCGGGCGTAGCTTTTGAACGCCTCGGCCACCTGAATTGCCAGTTCGCGGGTTGGCGCCAACACCAAAACCTGCGGAGTACGCTGTTTGGGATCAATGTTGCTCAACAGCGGCAGTGCAAATGCTGCGGTTTTACCGGTACCGGTCTGGGCGGTACCCAGCAGGTTGGCACCATTCAAAAGTACCGGAATACTTTGCGCCTGAATCGGTGAGGGCTGCTCGTAGCCCACATCTGTGATGGCTTTAAGAACGCCTTCGGAAAGGCCAAGGTCAGCGAACAGAGTGGTCTGTTCGTTGTTATTTTCGGAAGAGGACATGTATCGGATTGCTCGTTGAGGCCGTCGAAGCAAGCGCAGACCCAACTGTTGCGCGTATCCGATAGCCATGCGGGAAAAAGGGCGCGCATTATACGTGCCAGACGAATAATAAGATAGTTTATTTTTTGTACAACTGGAATTGGTGGTAAAGCCGGATCTGGGCTGGGGGTTAAATCTTCCCGATACAGTGGTCTATAACAGAGGTGCCTGCCTTGTACCCGCCTTTGCTTACCGGGAGCTGCCTCTCCCTCATATACACACAAATCGGGAGAAACAGCTCCCGGCAATCAAAGGCTGACTTTGGGAGTACGTTCGGATTTAGAGGAGGTAAGGTATTGCTGTTCAAAACCGTAGCCGGCATGGATGCCGGCTCCGAGCGTACAAGGATGTATTCACAGCGTGTTTTGAACAGCAATGCCTTGCCGGCCGCTCTGGACCGATTTGTATTGGCATTAATGAAGGCCTGTAGTAGCACCCCGCCGTTGCCTCTCGGGAGCTGCCCCTCCCTCATATACACACAAATCGGGAGAAACAGCTCCCGACAATCAAAGGCTGACTTTGGGAGTACGTCTGGATTTTGAGGAGGTAAGGTATTGCTGTTCAAAACCGTAGCCGGCATGGATGCCGGCTCCGAGCGTACAAGGATGTATTCACAGCGTGTTTTGAACAGCAATGCCTTGCCGACCGCTCTGGACTGGTTTGTATTGGCATTAATGAAGGTCTGTAGTAGCACCCCGCCTTTGCCTCTCGGGAGCCGCCTCTCCCTCATATACACACAAATCGGGAGAAACAGTTCCCGAGAGGCAAAGGTATCTTCGAGTTTTGAAAGGGAATGGGTTAGCTTTTTGCTGCTTTGGCCAGAAACCTGTCCAGTACATTCGCAAATTGCTGGCGATTGGTTTGGTCAAGTTTGGATGGGCCGCCGGTTACCTCGCCGATTGAGCGCATCTCTTCCATAAAATTGCGCATGGCAAGACGCTGGCGAATATTGGCTTTGGTGTAGTGCTCGCCTCTTGGGTTAACGGCCTCGACGCCCTTCTCCACCACTTCCGCTGCCAGCGGAATATCAGCGGTCACTACCAGATCACCCGGTGTAGCCTGCTGGACAATAAAGCTGTCCGCGACATCAAACCCCTGTGATACCTGCACAGACTTGATCCAGGCGTTAGGTGGCGTGCTTACCGCATGGTTTGCTACCAGTGTCAGTGGCACTTTGGTGCGCTGTGAAGCCCGGAACAGGATCTCTTTGATGACATTGGGACAGGCATCGGCATCAACCCATATATGCATTGTGATTCAGCTCACTTTTGAAAAGGTTATTTTAACTACTAGAATGAATTTATCTGGTTATTTTTTGTACAGTTTTTTGGTCAATTTTTAAACAAATTACTGTTCTTTGACGATAGGCTATCTTATATTTCGCGCCCTCTCCACAACCCTATACCCAAGGTAACGCCATGTCACTTTCTGAGGCTAATCAGCAGCGCCTGCAAGACTTTATTGCTCAAGCCGGTGAATACACCAAGAACTACCTCGGCTATCCGATCAGCCGGGACTTCTCGCTGGAAGAACTGTACCCGCTGCTCTCTTACCCGCTGAACAACATTGGCGACCCATTCCTTGAATCCACCCTGAAGTTTGGTAGCCGTGAATTCGAGCGGGAGGTTATCGAGTTTTTTGCCAAGTTGCTGCGCGCACCGGAAGATAACTGGTGGGGTTACGTTACCAACGGTGGCAGTGAAGGCAACCTCTACGGCCTGTACCTGGCCCGCGAATTGTATCCTAATGGCATCTGCTACTTCTCGCAGGACACGCACTACAGCGTCAGCAAAAACCTGCACCTGCTGAATACTCGCCACATCATGATCAAGTCACAAGCCAACGGCGAAATGAACTATGAGGATCTGCGTGAGACCATGCGGGTACACCGTGATGTACCGCCAATTCTGTTCGTGAACAGCGGTACCACCATGACCGAGGCTCGCGACAACCTCGACAAGATTCACCAGATTCTCGACGACCTGGCGATCACCCAGTACTACATTCACGTGGATGCGGCGCTGGCCGGTGCCATCAACCCGTTCCTGGATCCGCGCCCCAAGTTTGATTTTGCCGACGGCGCAGACAGCGTTTCCATCAGTGGCCACAAGTTTATCGGCTCACCGATTCCCTGTGGTGTGGTTATCGCCCGTAAGGACAAAGTACAGCGAATTGCCCGATCTATCTCCTACATCGGCACCATGGATACCACCATCACCGGCTCACGCAACGGCTTTACGCCGATGGTTTTGTGGCACGCCATCAACAAGTACGGCATGGAAGGGTTGCGCGAACGCGCCATGAACAGCCTGGAAATGGCTGCCTACACCGAGAAACGCCTGAAGGAAATTGGCGTCGATGCATGGCGCAATCCAAATGCGATTACTGTAGTCTTACCTCAGGTGAGCGAGAACCTGCAAAACCGCTGGCAACTTGCCACCTCAAATGGCATCTGCCACCTGATCCTGATGCCCAACACCCCCAAGGAACAGATTGATCAATTTATTGGTGAGTTGGCAGCAGAGCTGGAACAAGCCAAATCAGTAAAAGAAGAGTCTTAAAATAACGGGTAGGACTGAATGAAAAGCATAACCATCGTAAACGAAAGCTACACTGGTCTGCTGGCAGATGTCACTGACCTGCTTAACAAGCACGCCGTCAACATATCCGACATTAACGTGGAACTGCTCGGCAACACTGGCATTATTCGCCTCGAAACCGAGCAAGTTGATGCGGCTTTGCATGCGCTTACCGAGTCCAACTACCACGCGGTAGCCGAAGAGAGTGTTCTGGTTAGGCTGAAAAATCAGCCTGGCGCATTGGCTAAAATTTCTCGCCAGTTAGCGGAACAGCAAGTCGACATTCGCGGAATGAATGTCGTGGACGATGTGGATGATTTTTCCATTGTCGCCATTACCTGCAGCGACCCTGACAAGGCGCGGGAAGTGCTGTCCGACGTAGTAGTGTAGCCTTACAAGCCAGCCAACAATACCTCCTATACGGACAATGCTGTTCACTTAAGTGCTAAAGATTGATCCGTCATCCCCGCGAAAGCGGGGATCCACTGCCGGAAAATACTCAAAATAGTGGATTCCCGCCTTCGCGGGAATGACGATTTGTCCTAAATGAACCGTAGTATCCAATAGGGAAGCTTTTTTATTCCCGCTTAACGAACGCTATTTATATTTAACAGAGCAACCGTAAGGACGGGTTTTGGCCACTTTAGGTGCTTCACCCGCCATCACCGCTGGTACAGCTTCATCGATGTAATTAGTAGCTGTTTTAATCGACTCTGGACTGGCGCTGCGATCACTGTCAATTGCACCCATATATTGCAACACACCGTTGCCGTCGATCACGTACATATGAGGTGTAGTTTTAGCGGCATAGGCCTTGCCCACTGAGCCGTCGGCATCCATCAGCAGATGAGTACGGTGTACTCCCTGCTCTTTACCTAAATCCATTGCCTCTTGTCCATTCAGATACCCTTGCTTGCCTTCCGCAGAGGACAGAATACTCAGCCAAACAACGCCCTTATCAGTCCACCTCTTCTGTAACGCCTGCATATTGCCGGAACCGTAGTGCTTAACAACAAACGGGCACTGATGGTTGGTCCACTCCAGCACCACTGTTTTTCCCTGATAGTCCTTCAGGCTAACCTTTTCTCCCGACGCACTCATCAAAGTAAAATCCGGTGCCGCCTGACCAACATCCGGTGCTGCATTAACTGACAGCGGTAACAGGACAAACAGCAGACTCAACACACCACTTTTTAAGATCAAGCTTTTCATACCTTTTCCCTCTTATTTAATTGCACCATTAAAAATTATTTATCCATTGCTTCGGCACGCCCCTGCAGGGCCGTGCCATCGGATAAGCTCACTACAAAATCGAACGGTTTTTTCATATCGGTCGCGTATTCGCTGATTGGAAATCTGATTGTCATTCCTTCACCGGCGTAGGCAACTTCCGGTGCAGGGTTATAGCCAACCAGCTCAGCTGTAATTGGAAAGACATCCACCACTTTTAGGGGTGAATCAAGCTCAAGCTTAATCTGGTTATCGGCCACCTGATAACGGGCAACTCCCGGCAAGGGTTGTGGGATGTGCTGACGGGTGTCGCTAAAGATTTTGGCGTGCTTGGTTTTCATTGGCACCATTGCCGATACCGGAAGGGTCAGTTGCAGTTTGGCAGAACCCTGAATGCAACCTTCTTTACACACCAACCAACGAACAGCTGCCTCAATGGTGGCACTCTGGTCTACATTCACGGAGTCCTCAACGGATATGGGGAACATCAACAGGGTTTCGTCATAACCATAGGTGGCAATATCCGCATCCACCATACGCTTGGGAACCGGCCACTCCACTTCACCAGCAGTTAAACCTTCGGGCAGGCTCAAGGACACTTTTGGGGCCAGGCCTGCATCGCCCGGGTTTTGCCAGTACACGTGCCAGTGGTCAATGGGCTTCAGCTTTACGGCCAGCCAGGTAGTGCTGCCCGGTTGCAGCGTTTGCTGCTCGCTGACCAGCGTGACTTCAATATATTCGTCCTGATAGGCCCAGCTGGAACCAGCAGCAAGCAATACAAAAACAGCAAAAAGGATACGCCTCACAAACACTCCTCTAGAGTCTTATTTCGATAATCTAGGATGAAAGAGTAGCCGTATGGTTCCCGATTGCTGTGAGATTGATCTGCTTTTACCAAATTTTACATATTTGAAAAGACACTGGATTGCCACAGTCGCTGCGCGCCTTCGCAATGACGCTAGTGGACAATCATTTAGCCGTGATCGCGAGCGAAGCGTGGCGATCCAGCGTCTTCACAAATAACAATGATCCCCAATCAGGGCGTATGAATCCCTTTGCGCTTGGTCTGGTGTTGCTCCCGGTTCTGGTCCTTTTGGTCGGCACTTTTACGCAACATCACGTAGGTGGCACCAGAGCCACCGTGGTGCGGCTGGGCACTGTGAAAGGCCAGTACCGGCTCCAGTTCTTTGAGCCAGTAATTCACGCAGCTCTTGAGCAGTGCCGGCTTATCCCGCATCTCCCCTTTGCCATGGGTAATGATCGCCGAGCGAATGCCCAGCTCCACACAATCGCGAATAAACTCAAACACCGCGCGACGGGCCTGCTCAACATTGTGGTGGTGAAGATCGAGGCGGGCATCCAACTGGTACTTGCCGAGTCGAAGATTTTTGAACACCCCGTGCTGAACGCCGTCGCGCTTGAAGCTCAAATGATCGCCAGGTTTCACCAGTGGTATGTGTTCTTCCGATGCCAACCCGTTGCGATCCACTGAAACCACTTTCTGGGCAGCGGAGCGGCGCTCCAGTAAGCCGGGCGTGATAACTTTGGGGGCGCGTTGATCGGTTTTTTTGTCTGTTTTTAGGGGAGTTACCTCTCCGACCAGATCGCTGAAGGAAGTGAAATCGTCGTCACTCATCTGAAATACCTCGTTTACCCCACAATGTATGAAAACAGAATGCGGGGGTGTACTGCTAACAGCCACTATTGTAACCAAACAGGCTACTCAAGAGTTAAACCGGAGGTGTCTACCTCTCTCTCCTCATAGGGTTTGCGCTCTTCCGGTTTGAGCACGTCGCTACCTTCTGGCGCCAGATTCAACGCAGAGGTATCCACATTGGCATCCACTTGCGGACGCTTTTCATTGTCATTGAGGACATCAGCACCAACTGGAGCCAGCCCCCAACCAGGGCCAGGGTCTGTTTCTGCTGCCTGTTCACTTGGTACTGGTTCTGCTGAAGAAGCAGCCTCAACTGGTTTTTGAGCTGGCATCTCCGGTTTGCTGGCGCGAATCTGCACCAACGCCCCCGTCTGTTGAATGGCGTTTTGGTAACGCTCTGCAGTAGCTGAATCCAGACTCCGCCGGATCACTGACGGACGGCCACTAAACAGCCTCTCAAGCTGTTGCTCATCGGCCTTGAACAGTTCACCAAGTCGCTGGCGTACTTCCGCGAAATTTGCTCCGGGGGCAATATCCCCTCGAAAAACGATCTCGAATAACTGGTCAGACATACCGGTTACCCCCTCTATTTTTATTCATGACAGCAGACGAGCCTAACCCATTTCACTTTATTGAAATGAGGTTCTAGCCCCAAAACCGCAACCAGATCACACTACCCCACACAACTGCAAACAGCAGCAGTGCCATAAACACGGCGGCGGAGCCTAGGTCTTTGGCGTGTTTGGCAAACTCGTCAAAATCGGTACCGGTGCGATCCACAGCCGCTTCAATGGCTGAGTTGAGAAGCTCGGTAATCAGAATCAGCAGCAGCGACGCAAACATCAACAAAAACTGAGTAAGTGTCGTGGACAGGAAATAAGCCGCAGGCAGTAATGCCAACCCAAGAAACACTTCGGTGCGAAATGCCTCTTCATTTTTGAAACAGGCGCGAAGCCCCTGCAAGGAGTACCGTGTAGCACCCAGAACACGGCGTCTGAACCAGCCGGTACGATCCAGCTTTTCCAGCGCCTGCTGCATGGTTTCCCGCGCCTGCTCGGCGCGCTCACGCATCGCCTGGCGCGCGGCTTGCGAACTTTCGGTTACAGCCTGTTTGGCGGCATCCGCCCTTTCCTTAAAGTCTGGCACGCTCTCAATTGCTCCCGAGGTGAATCACGTCAATTCAGCTCTCAACACTATCACAAATATTTTGAATATAACGCTCAAAGAGAAAGTCGATATTGTCCAACACTGTCTCTTTCAGCGCCATCTCCACCGGAGTCAGTACTTTGACCAACAAAGCCGGAGTAAGTACCGAATCAAATTGCCGGGCCAGTGGACGGTAACTCAAATGCCAGGGCTCCGGTGCTATGCCGCCGCGATCAAGTCGATAAGGGCGAAAGAACTCAAACCTCTCGTCCTGCATCTGCTCATCCAGCCACCGACTCATCGGTGCAAATGGGCCGCCGTCCTGATACTCCTCGGGTACCAGCTGAAGTTGATAATCCTCAGCTACTGCGGCTCTATCCCACACATCAAAATCACTGCCCCAGTGGTGACGGGAAGCTCCCGGCAGGGCCGACCAACGCATAATGGCATGGACCAACTCCAGCGGAGACATCTTTTCCACATTCAAGGGGTTACCGTCGTAATCCAGAACCGGCCGCTCGCCACGCGCCTTGGCGTTCCAGATCGCCAACTGGCGATCAAAACTGCGAAAACCACTAGCCACCGCCAGGGTAAAACCGCACTGAGCTGCTCGCTGCTGCAACGCCATCAGGCTGGGCAGCATTTCCGAGTGCAGCTGTTGCGCTTCGCCGGGCAGTCTCGCCAGATGGCGCTGGGTCTGGCCGGTGATAATTTCGATACTGATTTCGCTCATGGCACCAGATTAACCAAATTGACTTTGTTATTCTAACCTTTCGAATTACTTAAATTTTGCCGATTGGAGCGAGCATGGATCAGGAACTCGAACAAATACAGGTGTTTTATAACACCATGACGGAGTTTTTTGCCGAGTACAGTGTGCAGATTATCGGTGCCATCATCATTCTGCTGGTCGGCTTGTGGATTGCCGGGCGCGTTGCCAAAGCGGTCGACAACCTGTGTTTGCGCAAAAATCTCGACGTTACCCTGTCTCACTTTATCGCCAGTGTAGTGAAAGCCATCATCATGATCGGCGTAGGGATTGTCTGCCTCCAAAAGCTGGGCATCAGCATCACCCCCTTTATCGCCGCAGTCGGTGCAATTTCACTGGGTGCCGGTTTAGCCGTTCAAGGCCTGCTGTCCAATTATGGTTCTGGGCTCAATATCATCATCACACGACTGTTCGTGGTGGGTGACACCATCACCGTGCAGGGCGTGACCGGATTGGTAAAAGAGGTTCGGCTGGCATATACCGTGCTGGAGGATGAAGACGAAGTCACCATCCTGGTTCCCAATCGTCATATCGTCGGCGAAATATTGCACAACTCCGGCGAGGAAAAACTGGTGGACGCCAGAATCGGCGTTGCCTACAGCTCAGATATTGAACTGGTAAAACGGATCATTACCGAGGTGATTGAAAAACACGGCGCCACCAACCGCGCCCTGAAAATCGGTATCGACGAATTTGGTGACAGCAGCATCAATATCGGCCTGCGCTACTGGGTGCCTACCGACAAATTCCACCAAACCCGCATGGCAATCAACGACGACATCTATGCCGAATTGAAACGCCACAACGTGACTATTCCGTTCCCGCAACGTGAAGTAAGGCTGTTGGATAAAGGGTAAGACGGGAGACCAATCATCGTCATTCCCGCGAAAGCGGGAATCCACATAGACTTGAATACTTATTTGGATTCCCGCTTTCGCGGGAATGACGACTTGTAGGGTGCGCCGTGCGCACCGCTCTACTTATTTCAGGTGCGTACAGCGCACCCTACTGGACTGTAGGAAAAACTACTGCGCAAACGCCAACTCGCCCTTCTCCTCCAGAGTAATCGGTGGCAAAAACTGATTCACGCTCAACTTGGTCTGCAGGGTATATGCCACCTTGCCATCATTGTTCTGAACCATATCGAAAATAAAGCGCGCACCGCCAAACAGGCTGGCACCCACTTCCATATTAATTACCTCTTCCCCAAACGCTGGTACCTCGCGGGCATTACCATTCACCCCGCTCACCACTTTGTGACCGTTCAGCTGTAGCGCGTAAGACATACCTTGCAAATGAAGTGGCTGGGTATTGGGGTTGATAATGCGAATGCCCAGCTTGAAACGCTGCTCCAAACCCTGCCCCGGAATTGGCGCAAAAGAGACCAGACGAGCCTCGGGTTCAGTGAAATTCGGTGACAACGTGGCACAGCCAGCCAATGCCAAAAACAGTAACGATAGAACTACTTTCATCTGCTTAATCCTTGCAATCTGGCTCAAAGAAGAGCCATTGAATTTGGGGGAACGCCTGCCGAAAAGCCACTTCGCAGCGATTGATATCAGCCACCAACCCCTGCGCAGTACCTGCCGACGCCATCCTTGCTTTTACTGCCACCATTACATCATTACCCATTTGCAATGTCAGCAAGTTATAGACCTCATCTACCTCTGATCGATCACTCAGCCACTGGCGCATTTCAGCCTTAACTGCCGGGTCGACTCCTTCGCCAACCAGCAGGGCTTTCACCTCGCGGCCAATCAGAATCGCAATCAATACCAGCAGCACACCGATGGCGATACTGCCGCAGGCGTCGTACATGGGGTTGCCGGTTATCATACTGGCTACGACCGCAATCAGCGCCAATACCAACCCCACCAGTGCAGCCAGGTCCTCGCCAAAAATCACCATCAGATCACTCTGTCGAGTGGCCCGAAACCAGCCCCAGTAGCTGCGCTTGCCGCGCACTTTGTCCACCTCGCGCATACACCCCAGCAACGACAGCCCCTCCGCCACGACCGCAAACGACAGAATGCCGATCGCCACCCACGGATAACTCAGCGGTTCCGGTTCGTGCAGCTTGTGAACACCTTCATAGATGGAAAACAGCCCGCCGACGCTGAACAGCAGCAGCGCGACGATAAATGACCAGAAGTAGATCTCTTTGCCCGTACCCAGCGGGTAGTCCGGCGACGGTGGCCGCTTGGCCCGTTTGATACCAAGCAGCAACAGAGCCTGGTTGGTGCAGTCGGCCAGCGAGTGAACCGCCTCCGCCAACATTGCCCCGGAGCCGGTAAACCAGGCCCCAACCCCTTTCGCTACTGCAATCGCACTGTTGGCAAACAGCGCGTAAAAGATACTTTTAACGGAATCAGCACCTGCCATTTCACTTCCCTTTTGTCGCCGTCAGACCGGGTATTTTTTATTCGGCTGACAGTTGAATTTTTTGCTTCCGGCCACATCTTAAGGGGTTAGAAAACATTTGAGTATCCTTTGGAGGGAAGTATGTTACGTGTCGGCCTTTTTCTGCTGACTAACCTGGCGGTGATTATCGTCGCCAGTTTCACCCTGCGCCTGTTAGGTGTGGATCATTATCTGGACGCTAATGCACCCTACGGGCTGAACCTGAACAGCCTGCTGATCTTCTGTGCAGTGTTCGGTTTTGGCGGCTCGTTCATCTCACTGTTGATCTCCAAGTGGATGGCGAAAATGTCCACCCGCACCCAGATCATCGACCAGCCGAGAAGCGCTGACGAACGCTGGCTGGTAGACACCGTTGCCGATCTGGCGAAAAAAGCCGGCATCGGCATGCCGGAAGTGGGCATCTTCCCAGCTCAGCAATCCAATGCCTTTGCCACCGGCTGGAATAAAAACAGCGCACTGGTGGCAGTGAGCGCAGGCTTGCTGAACCGTTTCAACAAAGACGAAATTCGCGCCGTACTCGCTCACGAAATTGGCCACGTTGCCAACGGCGACATGATCACCCTGTCACTGATTCAGGGCGTGGTGAACACCTTTGTAATGTTCTTCGCCCGCATTATCGGAACCATGGTGGATCGCGTGGTATTTAAAAACGAAGAAGGCCACGGCATGGGTTACTGGATCGTCACCATCGTTGCCGAAATCGTGCTGGGCATTCTCGCCTCGATCATCGTATTTAAATTCTCCCGCTGGCGTGAATTTCGCGCCGACGCCGCCGGTGCCCACCTGGCTGGGCGCGGAGCGATGATCAGCGCCCTGCAACGCCTGCAGGAAGAGACCAACGCCCATGTACCCAACCAGATGCCGGACACCATGACTGCGTTTGGTATTTCCGGTGGCTTTAAAGAAACCATGAGCAAACTGTTCCTGAGCCACCCGCCGCTGGAAAAACGCATCGAAGCCCTGCGCAACAGCCCGGCTGGCATTCAGTAATCACACACCCCACATACTTCGGCGCCAAGCGCCGAAGTATGCTTTACACTGTCATGCTGAGGCGCGAAGCAACAAAGCATCTCCAAACCACACAGGTAACCCATCAGCCATGACATCCACTTCCGCCACCATACAACTCTGCCACCTGAACGATATCCCCGACGGCGGCAGCAAAGAGTTCTACCCCAACGGCGAACCGCTGTTTGCCGTACGCAGTGGCGACCAGATACACGTCTACCGCAACAGCTGCCCCCACACCGGCATGCCCCTCAACTGGCAACCTGACCAGTTTTTCGACCTCGACAGAAAATACATCCAGTGCGCCATTCATGCCGCCATCTTTCAACCGGATACCGGGCTTTGTGTTGCAGGGCCGTGCAGTGGTGAGTATCTGGATTCTGTGGAAAGCGAAGTGCGCAATGGGATGGTGTTTATTGACCAGCCGGAGCCACTTGATCAATAACACCTTTCACTTAGATAACTCAGGAATAACTCAGCTTCATGTGCGCCCATCTTTGCGGTGGTACTTGACCCAATGGCAGGCAGGTGCCGGTGGGTGAGAAATTTGCTCGCTTTGTTTTGGGTGTATGCGCGACTTCTCGGCAGCCGGAAAAAATAAGTTCTTTTAAGTCAACGCGTTAAAAGCAGGCTTCCAAAAATATCGAGACCTCGCTATCTTTGTTCGCAGGAAAACTCACATGCACAGGAAAGGATTCTTCGTAACTTCTGATAAACCCTTTCCCAGCAATAAGTTACCGACTAATGAGAAACAAGCTTATTAGGCAAATCGCGCATGCGCGATATACAAAAGTTAGGACAATGAAGGGAATTTTACTTGTTCTCTATATGGTAATTTTTCTATTACTATCTGGAGATAGAGATGCCAGATATTTAGAAGCTTCAATGGGTCATTTCGTACACGATGATGGCAATCTATCATTGATGCTTGAGTACCCATTTGGCTTTACGTTGAACCTAATTTCAGCGTGCTTATATATGCTATTGTGGGTTGGGACATTAACGCTGCCCTTCTGGGGGAAATCACTCCTTCTAATCAAGGTGGGGTTGATTGGATTTTTATTTGGAGTGGTTGTTCCACCAATATATAAATACTTTGTCTTGGGGTGGTGGGAAGTTTATCCATCCATAGGATTTGTAACTCTAACAGTAGTAATGGCACTTATCGGTATAATCGCTACTTACTATGTTGGCAGGAATGCCAGCCCTAACAAGTCGGTGTAGCACGCCTTAGGCTGGACTCAGCACTGCGTGCTTCGCCGCTAACCGAGGCGTTAAAAAGCAGGGGCTACGGTATGCACAAAAATTTATCTGAACCTTCTGAAGACGCCATTCCATGCCAAGCCACTTAATCGCGGCTACTCGCTTTCTTCACAATCGCTGGGATGGCGGCACCACCACAGAACTGCTTATTGGCCCCCAGGGGAGTACCCTTGCGGCGCGGGACTTCGATGTCAGGATCAGCTGTGCGCGGGTCGAACAATCCGGCGCTTTCAGCGATTTCAGCGGTTACCAGCGCTTGCTACTGATCTTAAACGGCGAGTTGACAATAACCCACAGAGGCGAAATCTTTTGCTTATCTGCGGCCCATGAAGGCTGGCATTTTGATGGCGGAGATAAGGTTCACGCCGAATTGCACTCACCTTATGTGGATGATTTCAATCTTTTCGTTCGTCCCGGTGTCATGAAAACCGCCCATGGCATGGCGCTCTTTAGCGGCCAGAACTGGCAGCAGGCAGCAGATCCCGACGCAAAAACCTATGGCGTGCTGCTAATTCAAGGAAGTGTGCGAATTGATGATACCCAGCTGGATGAGCATCATCCGCTGATGATCTCGTCATCGCCGCTGACTGTGGATGCCGAAACAGATGCCCGGCTCGTGGTATTCGCATTCGGGAGCGTCGTCACATAGGGCCGCCGGTGCGCTCTGCGTTGAGGCTGCAGAAAAAGGTAAGCAGCTTCGTTTAGCCGCAAAAAGACACGTCTCCACTGGACAGGCAAACATGAATCCAACAAAAGTTGATCGCAGCAAAACGACAAAGTTGACTGACCTCCCCAATATTGGCAAGGCCGGTGCTTCTGATTTGCAATTGCTTGGCATCACGAGTCCACAAGATCTTGTGGGACGTGACCCTTACCAAATGTACGAAGAACTCTGTAATACGACTGGGCGCAAACATGACCCTTGTGTAATTGATGTGCTCATATCAATTACTCGCTTTATGGATGGTGAGGATGCCAAGCCTTGGTGGGCATATACAGAGGAGCGCAAACACGCTCTTGACACCAAGTGATGTCAACATACCTATCAAGTCGAAAATTAAAGGGATCTGCCCTCTTTAATTGGAGAAAGCTTAAGATTAAAAATGCACACCTTCACCCCGGATTGCGCGCACGAATGAACCAAGTGCTTGATGGCGCCCAGACACCATCGTCACGAACAAATTCTCCCAGTGTTTCACGCAAGGCAGCAGTAACTTCCGGTAGTAGTTTTTCTCCCTGCTCTCCAGCAAGACGGATGATTTCTCCCGCAGGGCCCAGCGCCACAGCAAAGTCAACTGCCTCGTCTAGGGTTCTGCCTATACAAATATCACTGTCAAATCGTTCAAAATTGATCCGATCATAGCCTGCCGACTTCAACATGGCGCTCACCATATCCGGTCCTGCCATGGAAAATGGTCCCGGGCCACAATGAACAGCATCTGTATCTTTGTGATCCACAACAGGAACAATCTCGCGGACACAGAGTTCAGCTTTGTGCACCCAGGGGTTGTCCTCGCGCTGACGCCAGACAATCTGATGAAACTCCCCTCCGGGCCGTAGTGCCTGGCGAATATTGCGCATGGCAGCACCGGGCATCATAAAAAACATAGTTCCAAAACGGGCAAACGCATTATCGTAAGGGCCACCCAAATCATCGCGCTCAACATCGGCGACGAAAAATCGCGCGTTGTCGGTGCCCCCATCACGGGCGTCGTTTTTGGCTACATTTACAAAATTCTCTGCGCAGTCAACGCCCACAGCTTCACCTTCCGGCCCAACGATATTGGCTAGGCGCAGAGTGCTATCGCCAAAACCGCAGCCCACGTCAAGCACCCGCGTACCCGGCTGATGGATCTGGCGGGACAATAACTCATCACTGTGACTGGAGAGTCCCGCGACAAGGATGTGACGGAAGCGCATAAATTTATCAAAGAGTACCGTATTCCAAGCTTCGATGACGATATCGTTTTCGTTGGCAAACATCGGTTTGATTCCTTTAGCAGGGAGCTCTGATATCAATATTAGATCCTCCCCTCGCCAATTCAAATCCCGCTGTTTAGATTCCATCTGGAGGGTTGAGGTATGTGGGGTTGAATCAGGGCACTCAACACAGCAAGCCTAACTGGATTACTGCTCCACAAGGTGTGTACAAGGGTGTACCAAGCCAGGAATCACGAAGGCTTCAGAAACAAATAGAATAAACCCCCAGCTTGTGCTTGAAGGTTTTGAAATTAAAAAAACGAAGAAACTCAGAGGGGCAGATAGTTGACACCAACACTGAAAAGCCAGATCTCCGGGGTCAGATTTATTGACCGGTTATCGATAGGGAGATCAACTTTAAGACTAAGAATGAAGAAAATCCGTGATAAGTTTTATCGGCATAATCCCATTAAAGGATTAAAGATCGAACACTTCTTGATGAGACTAATTGCAAAGGACACCGAGACTATTTATTCCCGATACTGGACCAGCGAGCCACAAATGCAAAAACGCACTGTGGCACACTTGAAATAAATCCCAGAAAAAGATTATTTCTCCGCCAACGGCTCACCCTCAAATTGAACCCCTGCCCAGCCGCTGCGCATAAAGTTGCGAATATTCTGGTGGGAGCTGCCATCGGGATCTTTGAGTACATCATCGCGATAAAAGGCACCGAAGCAAGCCAGAGTCTGTTCTTCGCTCAGATTCTGGGCACGCGCAAATGCAAACAGCTTGCAGGAACCATTGTTTTGATCTGCCGCGTTGTGCAATTCGCCGTTTTGAAAGGCAGTTGGGGTAAAGAGGTACAGACTGTCAATTACCGCCATTGTGTCGCCAAATTCAATGAATTGGGGTGAACTGTTCAGCCTGTCGATAAAGGTTTGAAGGGCCATATATAACTCCAGAGATGGCAGCCGTTAAAAGAGCGCAAGGGTAGCAAACAATGTTGAAAATTTGGAGATCTTTGCCGTTATCAAGTCACTTTTAGTGTGACTTGGGTATACTGCTTGCACGAAGATGGCGAGAGGGTCATACGGTCATTTTCGTGAAACCAATAACAAATGACTCAACCCTAATAACTTCATTATCTATATAAATCCAATATTATGAACTCTACTCATAAGCTGCTAATTCTTACTTTCTGCCTGCTAGGATCTGCTTGCAGCAATGCTTTTGATTCTGGTCGTGCCTGGGAAGAATTGATTACCACCCTGAAATCGGACTATGCCTATCTGGACAGATTGAACAGTGAGTTTGACAGCCTTGACTCACAGTTCCGCACTAAAGCACTGGCAACAACATCGAAGCAAGAGTTCATTGACGTCTCCCAATCGTTCTTACGCAATTTTAGGGATCCTCACCTCAACCTTGGCCCCATGGATAAAGATGATTACATCGTCTACCCCACTGGCTCGGATATTTACGCCGAGGTGAACGGCAATACTGCATTAGTCGTTGATATAAAATCCGGTTCAGACGCTTTCAATAATGGGCTACGGACGGGGATGACCATTAAGGAAATTGATGGATTAAATATCCATGAAGCCATTGAAATCGTAACAGGCCTATCCATTGAAAAGCTCTCACTGGCACAAAAAAACTATGCATTGAATATTGCACTGGGTGGCAAACGCTATCAGCAGCGATCACTTATCACTGCAACTGATGAAGGCCAGAACCATTATTCACTGGCTGCCAGTTATGACAGCATCAACAAATTGAACGATGGGCCTGCCATTAGCTTCAAAGACATCAATGGCATTGGCTACATTCGTTTTAATAACTCCCTTGGCAATTTGGAGACGGTGACAGAGTTCGAAGAAGCCATTCAAGCCTTGAAGAAAAGTCGCGCGTTTATTCTGGACCTGAGAAACACCCCAAGTGGCGGTAATACCGGGGTTGCCGAGCCTATTCTTGGCTATTTCACCGATACAGAAAAAGTGTATCAGTGCTACCAGACTCAAACACCCGGCCATTCATACACAGAAGCTACCCTACAGAAAGCTATCGCAAAACCGCAGGCATTTTATATAGATAAGCCTTTTGTCGTACTGGCTGGCCGCTGGACCGGCAGCATGGGTGAAGGCATGACAATAGGACTAGACGCACTGGGTGCTAAAGCTGTTATTGGCTCTCCAATGGCTGATTTATTAGGGGGAATCAAGAAAGTGGAGCTTAAACAGAGTGGCGCTTGGCTGGAGCTTAGATTTGAGCGTTTGTATCACATTAATGGCAGCTTTCGAGAGGATTTCATACCAGACACTTTACTTGACGCTGCAGACACCAATACCCAGGGTAAAGATCCGGCCTTAATGACCGCAATTGAGATACTGAACAAGCATTGAGGTCATTCGTGGCAAAAAACCGACGTTAATCATAAACCCAAACAAAAAAGCCTTGTGCTCCCGATTCAAAAAACGAGAACACAAGGCTTTCCAAATAACCAATCTGTTACTGGCTTTCTAACCTATCAATCACCAATGAACCAGATCCATTTATCTCTTGGTTTTATGTGGCAATCTTCGCCAATGGAGCCCACGTATTTTTCGACATTTAGCTCTATCGCAAAGCAATGCAAGTTAACTCGTTACATTCCTAAGCGATTGCGCAATTTCCAACACAACCTTCGCAAAGTCTTCAACATCGGAAAAGCGTGTTCGCCAATTTGAGAATGCAGGTCTTAAAATAGTTCGAGATCCGATCTTTGACGTGCCGACCTGGAATCGGCCATCTGCAAGAACCGCTTCTCCCAAACGATTATTCAGTACGTTCAGCTGTTCTTCGCTCATCCCTCCTGGATTATAGCGAAACGCAACGATGTTTAGCTGAACGTCATTCATCAACTCCAGATGTTCTAGTCGCCTAACCTGTCCAGCAAAATGTTGTGCCAGATCGAGGCAATGCTCAACGATTTCACGATGACCATTACGACCGTAGGCTTTTATCGTTCCCCATACAGCAAAACTTCGCCCTCTCCTCGAACTTTCGGGACCGATGGCTCCTGGTGTCGGGCGTTCAATATTCTCACCCGGCAAATAATCCGCAGCGTAACGAAAAGCACGCGCAAGTAAATTGCAATCGCGCACGAACGCATAACCAGAATCGTAGGGTACATTTAACCACTTGTGGCCATCAACGGTGGCAGAATCCGCTTTTTCAACGCCCGCAACCAAATGTGCGGTTCGCGGTGATAGTCGCGCAAACAAGCCAAACGCCCCATCAACATGAACCCAGCAGTTGTGCTTGCGAGCCAGGCTTATCATTTTATCAACAGGGTCGAATTCCCCCGCTTTGACCTCTCCGGCGTTAACAATCACCACGGCGGGTTGACCATCAAGGTCATCAAGCGCATTTTCCATTGCAACAAGATCTACACGACCAAATTCATCGCGACAAAATTGCCGCACATTGGCACGGCCAATACCTTGCATCGCCATAACCTTTAACGTGCTAGCATGCACCAAACCTGATGTTAGTACTTGCATTTTTGGCATACCGGAGAGACCGGTTTCGGAAACGTCAACACCGAGTTGCTCCCCCCACCATTGACGCGCCGCTGCGAGGCAAGTGAAATTGGCCATTGAGGCGCCTGTAACCATAACACCACCCCAACCCCTGGGAAGCCCGAACATTTCCTTGAGCCAATTGAGGGCCACAAGCTCCATTTTTACGCCCACAGGTGAATTTACCCAAGTGTAGGTTACCGTTTCATAAGCAGTCGCCAAAAGATCTGCGGCAAGTGCGGCAGGTGTGCTCCCTCCGATGACAAAATGAAAACAACGTGGCCCTCCTGTGTTGCCGCTAGCAGCCGTATTCAATTCAAGTAGCCGCTCAATGGTCTTTTTAGCACCACAGCCCGATTCTGGCAGAGCTTCATCAAGATTCGCTAATGCAGACACCGCATCAGGCGGCAGTGCCATCCTATCGTCAGTACCACGAATAACCATTGCCAATGATTCTTGTAGCTGCCCAATAAGATCTTCCATTTCTTGACGAAGATCCTGACCTAAGGTTCGCTCTATCATAGGGTTTTAAACCTACCTCGATTAAGAAACAGCAAGGAGGATGGCACAAACACACATTACGCTATATGCCCATTAACGCGACACCACTTAAAAGGCTATCCTGCTAACTGTTAATATATCCAAGCGTATCGTAATTAATTCGTCCAGAACTGTTTCAGTCACTTCCTTTTGGTATCAATATCGTCCAACAACGCATACAACCTCCCCTCCACGGCTAGTCTTCACCACACTCAAACTATAGGCCTTAAACCGTGAGATACCCAATTATTACGATCGTATTTTTGATCACAGCCTGCGCATCCAACGCCTTCTCATCCACTTAGACGTCAGCAAAGAATTTGTAGGCTATGCCGCATTTAATTCCTATGTACTACCTGGCGGAACCAAGGTTAACTTTCGAAGACTTGAAATTGAGAACACAAATTATTTTGAACGGTCTTCCTAACCATTGACATGCCGAACAAGCATTGAAGACATTCGTGGCGAGAAACAGACGTCAGTTATAAACCCAAACAAAAAAGCCTTGTGCTCCCGATTCAAAAAACGAGAACACAAGGCTTTCCAAATAACCAATCTGTTACTGGCTTTCTAACCGCTCGATCACCTTCGCATAGCGCTCTTCAAAATCCATAAACTCGGTATCGTTGTGACGGCAGCAGCGGATGCGGCCGGTTTTGATGTTGTACACCCAACCGTGAACTTTGACTTTACCGGTCGCGAGCTTGGCGGCAACAACCGGGTGGGTTCGCATATGCTGAACCTGTTGCAGTACGTTTTCTTCAATGGCTTCGTTGAGGTATTCGGCATCCACCGGTTTTTCGAACGAAATACCGTGACGCTCGCGAACGATCTCCATTGCTGACCGACAGTGGCTCAACCACTCTTTAACGTGGGGCAATCCTTCTACCGAACTCAGATCGAGTGCACCTTTGATCGCGCCACAGTCGGTGTGACCGCAAACAATAATGTGCTTGACTCCCAACACCGCCACAGCGTATTCAATAGAAGCTGTCATGCCACCAGTCTCGTTACTGTGTGGAGGAATGATATTCCCAGCATTGCGGCAGATAAACAGGTCGCCGGGCGCTGTTCCGGTCAGCAGGTTTGGATCTATACGGGAATCAGAGCAGGTGATAAAAAGCACATCTGGATTCTGGCCAGTAGCGAGGGTGCCAAATAGATCTTTGTGCTCGGGGTATACATTCTTGCGAAAATTCAGCACACCTTCTACAATTTTTTCCACGTTAATTTTCTCTCTTATCAATCAGTTCACAGCGATACTCTTTTATTGCCCCCATTATATCAGCCAATCTCGATCAACACCTCGCCCGGTGTCACACGATCACCTTTGGCGATATGTACTGCCTCGACGGTCCCAGCAATGTTGGCGTGAATCTCGGTTTCCATTTTCATCGCCTCGGCAATCAAAACAGTCTGACCCGCCTCTACAGTGTCGCCCTCTTTCACCAGCACATCCACTACATTACCCGGCATGGTGGTGGTGACATGACCCGGCTCGCTGGCGCGCTGGCGACCGCTGCCACCTTCGGAAACGAATTCATTAAGAGGCTCGTAGATCACCTCTTCCGGCATACCATCCAGCGACAGGTACACCTTGCGCTTGCCAGCACCGTGGTCACCCACACCCGTAACTGCGATGTCGTACACCTCGCCGTGCACCACCACTTTGAACTCGGATGCACCTGGCTGCCCCAGCTTGCTGGCTTTGCCGGAATCCTGCGGCAACAGCTCTTCCGGTTTGAGGGTGCCATCGGCGCGCTGCTGCAAATACTCGCGGCCAAGATCCGGGAACATGGCAAAGATCAGCACGTCCTCTTCGGTCTTGGCGAGGTCACCGATGTCTGCACGCAGTTTGTCCATTTCCGGTTTCAGCTGATCTGCCGGACGACCGGTTTCGACCTGCTCGTTGCCGATGGCTTTCTTAAGCACTTCTTGGTCCACCTCGGCCGGAGCCGCACCGTAACCGCCCTGCAGGTAGCGCTTCACCTCGTTGGTGATGGTCTGGTAGCGCTTGCCGGACAACACGTTGTACACCGCCTGGGTGCCGACAATTTGCGAAGTGGGTGTAACCAGCGGCGGGTAACCGAGGTCTTTACGCACACGGGGAATTTCGGCGAATACCTCTTCAATACGATCGAGGGCGTTCTGTTCTTTAAGCTGGTTGGCGAGGTTGGACATCATGCCGCCCGGCACCTGATTGATCTGTACCGATACATCTTCGCGAGTAAATTCACTCTCGAACTGGTGATACTTCTTACGCACTTCGCGGAAGTACTCGGAGATTTCGTGAAGCAAGGTCAGGTCCAGGCCAGTGTCATAAGGCGTGCCTTTTAATGCCGCTACCTGAGCTTCAGTGGCCGGGTGACTGGTGCCACTCGCCCATGAAGAGATGGCGGTATCAATTCGATCAGCACCGGCTTCGATCGCCTTGAGCTGGCACATTTCCGCCAATCCGGCGGTGGAGTGACTGTGTACCACCACCGGCACTTTCAGTTCCTCCTTCAGCGCCTTGACCAGATCGTAGGTAGCATAAGGCGTCAACAAACCGGCCATATCTTTAATGGCAATGGAGTCAGCACCCATGTCGCACATGGTGTGAGCCATCTTTACGAACAGCTCCGGCGTGTGTACCGGGCTTGTGGTGTAAGAAATGGTGCCCTGGGCGTGCTTGCCGGCTTTCTTCACCGCCTTCATGGCCACTTCAAGGTTGCGCACATCGTTGAGTGCGTCGAAAACCCGGAATACATCCATGCCATTGTCAGCACTTTTTTGTACGAAGGCTTCCACCACATCATCGGCGTAGTGGCGATAACCCAACAGGTTCTGACCGCGCAGCAGCATTTGCAGGCGGGTATTTGGCAGCGCTTCGCGGAGCTTACGCAGACGCTCCCAAGGGTCTTCTTTCAAAAAACGGACGCAGGCATCAAAGGTGGCGCCGCCCCACACTTCCAGTGACCAATAGCCGACCTGGTCGAGCTTTTCACAAATCGGCAGCATGTCTTCGGTGCGCATACGGGTGGCGATCAGCGACTGGTGGGCATCCCGCAGAATCACATCGGTGACTTCAATTTTTTTGGTGTTACTCATCATTTTTTCCTCTTGAACCGCTGCCGGTTATTCTGCCGAATAGGCTGCCAATGCCGCGGCCAGGGCCAAGGCAATTTCGCTGGGGTGACGTTTTTCGGAGTACTGCATCAACTCCGGGTGTTCAGGCACAAAACTGGTATCGAATTTGCCACTTTGGAAATCCGGGTTTTTGAGAATCTGCTGATAGTAGGCGGCAGTGGTTTTGATACCGTGCAGGCGCATGTCATCCAACGCACGCTGGCCGCGTGCCACTGCCTCATCCCAGGTCAGCGCCCACACCACCAGTTTCAGGCACATTGAGTCGTAATAGGGCGGAATTTCGTAACCGGTGTAGATGGCGGTATCCACCCGCACTCCTGGGCCACCCGGCGCGTAGTAGTGAGAGATACGGCCAAAGCTGGGCAAAAAATCGTTTTTGGGGTCTTCGGCGTTAATGCGAAATTGCAGGGCAAAACCACGGAAGGTAATGTCTTCCTGGCGATAGCTCAATTTCAAACCCGCCGCGATTCGCAGCTGCTCGCGCACAATATCAACGCCGGTAATCTGTTCGGTAATGGTGTGCTCTACCTGCACGCGGGTGTTCATTTCCATGAAATAAACTTCGTTGCCCGCCAGCAGGAATTCCACGGTTCCGGCATTCACATAGCCTACGGACTCTGCAGCCTTCACCGCCAGGCCGCCGATGTATTGGCGCTGCTCTGGGGTAATCTGCGGGCTGGGGGCAATCTCGATCAGCTTCTGGTTGCGGCGTTGAATGGAACAATCTCGTTCAAACAGATGCACCACATTTCCGTGACTGTCGGCCAAAACCTGCACCTCGATATGGCGCGGATTGACGATGCACTTCTCCAGAAACACCTCGGCAGAGCCAAATGCCTTGGTAGCTTCTGAAATTACACGTGGATACTGGGTTTTTAATTCCTGGGCAGAGTCGCAACGGCGAATCCCTCGACCACCTCCACCAGAGGTGGCCTTGATCATTACCGGATAGCCGATCTCCTCAGCCAATTCCAACGCTTGCTCAACGCTTTCCAGATTGCCTTCAGAACCGGGAGTAATCGGTACACCGGCGGCGCGCATGGAGTCGCGGGCCTGGGTTTTGTCGCCCATTCTGTGAATCACTTCGGCAGATGGTCCGATAAAGGTTATTCCCGCCTGCTCACAGAGTCTCGCCAGCTCGGCATTCTCGGAAAGAAAACCGTAACCCGGGTGAATAGCATCACAACCGGTCTCCAGGGCCATATTGACGATGCGCAGCGGATCCAGATATCCGTTTAAAGGATCCTCCCCCAATGAGTAGGATTCGTCGGCTCGCTTTACGTGAAGTGCATAGCGATCCGGCTCGGTGTAGATCGCCACCGAGCGAATCCCCATTTCGGCGCAGGCTCGCACAATGCGAACAGCAATTTCGCCACGGTTGGCTATCAGAACTTTTTTCAGCATTGGGCTCTCCTGGAGCATTTAAGGAACGCAAGGGTGTTGATGCTGGAACAGTAATCCTAGAAGGCATTAGCAATAAGTAGAAATTGATATTTTTTCGTTTATCCATAAGATATACCTTATATATTGACTTCCAAGGTTCAAAAACTGTGCCCCTGACCACCCAAAAACTCGCCAATCGCCTGACTTTCAGGCAGCTTCAGGTGTTCAAGTCCGTATACCAGTGCCAGAGTTACAGCAAGGCTGGTGACCAGCTGGGACTGACCCAACCAGCGGTTAGTAGCCAGATTCGCCAACTGGAACAGTCGCTGGATCAGGTTCTTTTTGAGTACGTGGGCAGAAGGCTGTTTTGCACAGCAGCCGCTGAGCGACTGGCAAAGAGTATCGACAACATCTACAGCGAGCTGTCTGAACTGCACAGTGACCTTGCCGCATTGAAGGGACAGGTGGCCGGCGAATTGAGATTGGTGGCGGTAAATACCGCCCAGTATGTGGTGCCCTATCTACTGAAGGCCTTTCTCGAACAGTACCCACAGATTCGGGTAAGCATCAAAGTAGTTAACCGCGCAACTGCATTGCAGCGATTACACGACAACAGTGATGACCTGGTGATTATGGGTATTGTTCCCAGCGATAAACCGCTCACCTCGCTGCCCTTTCTCGACAACGAGTTGGTTGCGGTTGCACCGCCAGAACACCCAATTCTTCAGCAGAAAAAAATCAGCGCGCAGCAGTTTTTGGACAGCGGCTTGCTGTTGAGGGAATCAGGTTCCGGAAGTCGTCTGGCGCTGGAGTTACACTGCCAGCAACAACGCCTGAGAATTCAACCCAGCATGGAACTTGGCTCCAACGATGCCGTAAAACACGCCGCCATAGCTGGCCTTGGCGTTGCGGTACTACCCAAATTGAGCATTCTTCCCGAGCTGGCACTGGGAAAATTAAAAATCGTCGAGATAGATGGCTTTCCGCTACGGCGAAGCTGGTGTGTGGTTTATCCACAAGCCAAACACCTCACTTCGGCGATGAAAGCATTTTTGGGTTATGTTCAGGAGAATATCAAGACGTTTGAGAGTATATTCTTGCAAAGAAGCAACGAATAGACCCAAATACAGCACCAGAAGTCATTCAACTTTCACATATAAAATTAAGTGGCTATTATTTCCGATCTGGAACTACTACTACCCATGGAAAGGTCTCCCCTTTTATTACATCAATCCATTAACCGGTAGCTTCATGGCGTTCTAACGACTCAAATTTTGCTCCACCAGGATAAAAGACTTTAAAAGGACCATAAATGAAACCCTATAAGAATATCTCCACTCACCACCTTGGATTATTACTTTTTGCTGCAAGAGCCTTTGCGATTTCCGGCATACTGGCCCTGTTTATCGGACTGGCTTTCGCTGTTAGCAGCCTCTTCAGCAGCTTTGCTTCCGTCTGGGGATCCACTTATTCCGTTCTAATCTCAATATGTATCTCACTGGGATTTTTATTTATCTCAGGCATCGCCGCTGCAATTGTGGCTTTTGAAGAGAGCTACAGGATTCGCACAGAGAACATGACCCAAAAAGACAACACTTCCAAGTAAATACAAGGCAATTCTCTGTAGTTGATTTTTAACTGGCAGGCTCTAACCATTACCATTTGAAAGAATTTGTTAGGCCTGCCATTAAAAAATATAATCTTGGTTACAAACTTTGGTGCGCAATATGAATATTCGACAAGGCAACATAAGAGACGCCGCTCGCATAGCTGAGTTAATTACTGCTTTGGCTAAAAAACATATCGCCCCCGAATTCAGTGTAGAAGGAAAGAAACACCTCCTTGAGTCATTTACAGAAAGCGCAGTTAAAAAGCGTTTTTCCGATAGCTATCGATATCTTGTTGCGGAAGAGTCTGGTGAGTTGGCAGGCATAATTGCCATGCGAGATAACAGCCATATTCACCACCTGTTTGTGGCTGACAAATATCAGGGACAGGGTTTATCACGCAAGCTTTGGGAGCTGGCAAAACAGGAATGTCAGGATAATGGAAACCCGGGCAAGTTTACCGTTAATGCTTCTAATAATGCAGTTGTGGTTTATGAAGCATTTGGCTTTAAGCGTTCTGCACCTCTGCAAGATACAAACGGGGTACTTTGCAATCCGATGACATTAGAGCTTAAGAAATAGCAAAGTAAATAATTTCCTGCCGTACCACACAAATTTAAAGACATAAACAGAATATGGCTTGATGTTACCGTGGCCAGCATGGAAGGGTTTACGGCGTGTCACACCAAGCCATATTCTATTTATGCCCGCCACAACACTAATGAGATAACAGAGGCCTATTATCGAACTTTTTGTCGCTGCCCCCACTGCAATACCACCACCGTCAACGCCGGCAACAATGTCAGGGTAACCACAGCCGCACCGAGAATACCAAACATCACAATTGCACCCACGCCACGATAAAGCTCGGTACCAGCACCTGGAATTAATACCAGCGGCGCCAAGCCAAACAGAGTAGTAATGGTAGACATGGCAATGGGGCGCAGGCGAGTCTCAACAGCTTCTTTTACAGCTGCCACGGCAAGCATTCCCTCTTCCCGCACATTACTGACCGCGCGATGGACAATCAGAATCGGGTTATTGACCACCGTACCCATCAGTATCAAAAAGCCGAGCATGGATATCATATCGAACGGCTGAACAATCGCCGCCATTCCGAGGTAAGGCAACAAGCCGCCCACCGCGTTAAGAAGCCAGAGTCCCACCAGACCACCGGCAATACCCAACGGAATCGAGGTCATAATTAACAGCGGATAACCCCAGTGATTAAAAATGGCCACCAGCAACAGATAGATCACCAACAGGGCAACTACGTAGTTACTGGTCAGTGCCTCCCGGGTAGCATCAAGCTGGTCGGCGGCGCCGGAAATACTGATATTTATCCCCGCAGGAATTGCCCCGCTTTCGCGCATTTGCGCAACCAGTTGATTGCGGACTGTCTCTACACCACTTTCCAACGGTATATCCCGTGGGGGAATGATGTTTAAAGTAACGGTACGGCTACCATTTACTCGCCGCACCGTTGTGGTGCTCATCTGTTCACTGATTTTTGCCAGTGCTTCCAACGGCAGCACCGCACCAGCAGGCGTATAAATTGGCAACTGCGACAGCGTATCCAGTTCGGCATTCTGGCCGACACTGCTATACAGATAGATATCAATTTTGTCGTCTTCCAAAAAGAATTCATCGACGTAACTCCCATCGGTGAGTGATGCGACGGTAAAACCCAGATCCTGACTACTTAAACCCAACTCTGCCGCTCGCTGCCAGTCGGGACGAATTTCCACCATAGGTTGGGCAATATTCAAAGAAGACGGAGAACTCTGAATGCGTGGATTATCAAAAATGGTCCCGGCACGGCGGTACGCCTCTTGGGCTACCTGATAAATATCCTGCAAGTTGGATCCAGAAATATCCAGGTTAATACTGCGCGTACCCCCATCATTACTGGTAATGATTGAACCGCGTGTAGCAAACGCCCTCATCCCTGGATACTGCTGATAAATTTTGGTGGTGGCATCCAACAGATATTCAATATCCGCAGAGTCGACCGGTTCGGCAATAATTCGAAGAGAGGTGACACCGATACTTAAATTAAAATAGGCTAGCGCTGGCACTGGTGCCTCACCACGATGAAACCTCTCCGGATCTGCATTCACTTCGGGCAACATCTGGCGTTGAATATCCAGCCCAATTTCTTCCATTGCAGCCAGGTTGTAACCTGGGGGCGCATTCAGGCGCGCAAACATTTTTGGCTCTTCACCCTCAGGCAGGTATTCCGCTGCCGGGGTTAAAAACGCCATCACTGCAGCGCTGAAAACGGTTACCGCAACAATGCAGTTCCAACGTCGCTTGCCACTGGCCAGAATCCAGCTCACCCCATTCAAGGTTTTCGTTCTGGCGCGCTCACCCCAGTGATGAGTGCCCGGCTGCTTGCCAATGTCTGTCTGCCTTGATTGGTTTGGCTGAAACGAAATGCGCGCGGCCGCTGTTGGCAATACGGTAATGGCCACCAGCATGGAGGCCAGAATGGCCGACGAAATACCGATCGCCACATCAGAATACAGTTGTCCGGCCTCTTGAGCGATAAATGAGACCGGCAGAAAAACCAACACTGTTGTCATAGTGGATGCAAATACTGCCGGCCAAACTTTGGCGACGCCCTGAATTGCTGCGCGAAGCCGATCTTCACCACGACGCCGCTCCAGCTCGATACTTTCAAATACCACAATACTGTTATCGAGGGTCATACCGATAGCGAAGGCGATACCCGCCAAAGAAATGACATTGATGGTTCGCCCACACAACAACAACCCTAAAAATGCCACGATAATACAGAGCGGAATTCCCATCACACCGATAGCTGTGGCTTTCGCGGAGCGTAAAAACAGGTACATCACTGCGATGGCAAGCAAACTTCCAAGCGCGAGGTTTTGCAGTACATTGCGAATAGAGTCCTGCACATAGCGAACATCGTCAGCTATCAGGTGCATTTCCATACCAGCGGGAGCCAGCACGTCGCGATTTATTTCGGCAACCTGCGCCATCATTTCGCGCTTGATATCAATTACATTGGAGCCAGCCTCACGGCGGATCATGGCAAATATTTGCGGGGTCCCGTTGTAAAGCGAGATATTCTGTTTTTCGAAGTGATCGAGACGAACTTCAGCTACATCCTGAAGCCGAATTACTGCATCGCCACGTCGTGCCAGAATCAGCTCACTCAACTCCTGCGGCGATTCAAAACGGCCTATGGTTCGAACCATATACTGACGCTTTCCAGATTCGATATCACCACCTGAACGATCGCGATTGCGTGCGCGAATGGCTTCGCGCACATCACTGAGCGATAACTGCCGCTGCGCCAATCTGGCGGGATCAATCAATACCTGGAGCTGTCGTTCGCTGCCGCTGCGAATATTCACTTCCGACACGCCCGTGACTCGAGACATCAACGGTTTAACATTATCTTCGACAAAATCCAGCATCAGGTCCATGTCCAGCTCTCTCGGATTTCCGGGCTGGGCGATGATGCTGAAAAACATAAAGGCGTTACTGGAAAAGGAGTTGGCGTAAATAGTTGGCTCATCTACGCTTTCTGGATAATCCGGGACTTGGCTAAGGGCATTATTCACCCTAATTAGCATTTCGGTGATATCGGTACCGAACGGAAACTCCAGCTCAATTTCAGCGCGGCCACTTTCGGCACTGGCAACTATCCGCGACAGGTTTGGCAGGTTGCGAAGGTACTGTTCCTGCTCTATCAGAATTTCTTTTTCTACATCTTGAGGTGTAGCACCGGGCCAACTGGTGCGAATACTGATGGCGCGCACATCAAGGTCGGGAATCATCTGCACCGGAATTCGCAGCGAGGCAACAATGCCGAGCACCGCGATAATCAACACGATAACGGTAATTAAAATACCTCGTTTGACGATCTGCTCAAACATAATGATTTACTCGGTGCCTGCTTGAATGATTCGAACTTGCTGGCCTTCCTGCAAACTTTCATTTCCGCGCACTACGATTTGATCGGTAAGTTGTAAGCCACTACGGATTTCTACCCGACCATCAAAACTCTGCCCGATTTGCACTCTCTTTTCCCTGGCCACCATATCACTGCTGTTGCTGTGCACCACCCACACTACGGTCCGGCCATCGGGATACCGTAAAATCGCATCCCGGGGCACCACCAAACCCTGCTGACCTGAGGGCAAATTCAAAGTGGCACTAGCAGACATTCCCGGTTTCAACTCCATCAGGGACACTTGTGGAACGACTCGCACCAAAAATGTTCTATCTCCCGGCGTGGTAATGGGAACAATGGCGGACACCTCTCCACTGTAAGATTTCCCTGGCATGGCATTGAGGGAAAATTGCACAGGCAAGCCGGTACTTAACTCAGCAAGAAAATCTTCAGCTACCGCAAAATCAAGGCGAAGATTTTCCGTGGCCACCAGTTCAAATACGGTGTGCCCAGGCGACACCCACTCACCCTGCTCTGCCATGCGTTTGCTGATTACGCCGCTGTAGGGCGCTTTTACCTGATGACGATTGACCACTGCCTGCTGATGCTCGGCGTCGGCACGTCGCTGATTCAACAGCGCTTCTTGTTGAATCACTTCGGTGCGAATGGTTTCAATCAGTGATTCGGCAATGCCACCTTTTTGGCGAACTGACTCTGCTTCACGTAAACGCCTTTTTGCATCTGCCAGTGTTGCTTCTGCCTGAACCACTTGGGCGCGATCACTTTGCAGCTCAATGGTAGCCAGCTCATCATCCAGCGACAGCAGCAGCTGGCCTTTTTTGACTCTATCGCCTTCATCGGCGTGCCACGCCTCAATCAGGCCATCCAATGATGGCGACAACTCTGAAACCTGTGGGGAGGTCACTGATCCGGTAACCTGAACCTGGCGATAGATCGGCTGTAACTTGGGCGATGTAACCACCACAGGAACACCCTCATTGGCAAACACTTCGCCTGGCAGCACTGGCCAAATCAATAGAAAAAGTAAGGCTTTTACGTGAAGAGGTGGTTGTGTCATAAACGACTCAAGTTGTTATAGGAATTTTCAAAACCGTAAGGGTTTTTATAGCACAGATTGGCGACAGCTATATTTCTGGCGGAAAAGAGCTTTTAGAGGAGGTGAAAGTTTGGTGCTGGGCATGAACCGGGTATAACGTCGTAGACCCATACGTGGGGACTCGTCGCCAGAACCTGACTGCTATGGAGGGTGGAAATGTCGGTTTTGCAGGAGCAAAAACCGACCATACTGGCCACGGTCACAGCAAGCTATACCCGATTCCTGCCAATCGTGTTAGATCGGAGCACCATATGATGTTCAGTTGCTGGATAAATATCGCTGTAGTTGATCGAGGGTGTCGATATCTAGTGCAGCCCTTTTCATGGAAATAGTGACCACATTATTTTCGCTGTTACTCAACAGTGCTTTAGCCCCTTGATCACTATTCAGCTCTAACAGCTGGGAAAAGTATGACTTAGAGAAAATTGCCGGCACACCACACTTTTCAGAATAAAACGCGCAAGTAATTTGATTAGGCTGGTGGCTTTCCATCAAGGCTTTTATATCATCGGTTTTTATCGCCACCTGATCGGCCAGCACTATTAACAGGTTTTCATATTCATCACTTAAAGCCTTCGCACCGCGGGAAATGGAACTGCCAAGCCCCTGCTGCCACTGTTTATTTTCTATCAGCGATAATTTCGGAAATTGCTTTTTAATTTCCTCATGGTAACGACCGGTGACGGCAAAGATCTGATTATTGGCAATTGGAGTTACTGCATCTATCACATGTTGCAAGAACGGTTTGCCGTTCAATAGTGCCAGTGATTTACAGCTGCCAAAGCGCTCTGCTTGCCCGGCAGCCATTATCATTACCGCAAGGGAATTCACTGTGTCAAAACTCCGCTCAGCGAGTGAGCATCGCGATTAAAAAGACGCGCGTGGCACTCAGCCAAAATTGACAGGGCAATACTTTCCGGCAGCTCGCCCCCAAGATTCAATCCGGCCGGGCCAGCAATCGGGGTACGCAAGTCTTCGAGGTTTAGATCTGCTGCATTTAGAACTTTTTCCTGGCGACTAAGTGGGCCAAGCATTGCGAGGTATTTGAGATTTACCGTTTGCAGTTTTTTTAATCCTTCTGCATCCATGGTGACATGGTGCGCCATAAGTACTGCCGCATCAACACGCTGACTGTTGGCAAATTCCTCCAGTAATTCGAAATCTCGAACAATATGATCAACGGTTGGAAAAAAATCCCGCCTGGCATTGGCTGGGCGTGGATCGCAGAGGCTCACCATCCAGCCCAGTTCATGTGCCAGACGCGCCAGGGGACGGGCATCGACACCACCACCAACAATCAGCAGATGTGGATCCGGGTTGATTGGTGTCCTTAGCCATTGGCCATCTTTTTTTTCAATCAGGGTAACGGTGTTTCCCATGACAGGGTCATGATTAAAAGACGACGCGACAACGCCATCACTCTCTGAAACCCTCTGAAGATAGGTACCGGATTGTCTTGCCAAAAGGGCTTCATAAAGCGCTGATAGCTCCAGATAATTATTTTCCGCTGTCACCGGTTGCAGCAGAATATAAACGGTTCCGCCACAGCCAATGCCCAATTGAAAAGACAGATCATCTTCGTCGCTGCCGTCATAACAGAGTGTCATTGCTTTGCCGGTTTGCATAACTCGACGCGCGTGTTGCTGTATATCGGACTCAAGGCATCCGCCGCTGAGAAGGCCAAACTGCTGACCCAGACCATTAAAAAGCATCATTGCACCCGCTTTTCGATAGCAGGGGCCTTCTGTTTTATACACGGTACCGAGCACCCACTCGGTGTTATCCCGATTTGAATACCACTGTTGCAACAAGCTGGAAAGTTGGTTTGCCATACAAAACGTCAGAAATTTGATTTATTGAATAGTGCGCCAAGAGATAGCTTGGATCAATCGGCATTGCGATTCACTTAACAAACTCCGTCATTCCCGCGGAGGCGGGAATCCATCAAGACCAGCACTTTAAAATGGATCCCCGCCTGCGCGGGGATGACAAGTTCCTGTTAACGTTGAACAATTCGCCTTACTAGGGCCTGTTCACACTAATTAAGTCCGGCTTTTTCTACACATTGTTGTTATTCCTGACTCCCTTACGCTTTAGTAATTGGCAACTTGTAATAGCGCTTTCCGGTTACCGCACTGAGTGCATTAGCCACTGCCGGCGCAATGGGCGGTGTACCCGGCTCACCGACACCGGTTGGTGGCTCGGTGGAGGGCACTATATGCACTTCAACTTTTGGCATCTGGTTAAAACGCAGCACTTGGTAATCGTGGAAGTTGGATTGGGCTACCTGGCCTTTATCCAGTGTGATTTCACTTACCATAACCGGTGACAGGCCGTAGCCAATTCCACCCTCCATCTGCGCAGCAATTACGTCAGGATTAATTGCAACACCGCAATCAACTGCGCACACGACACGTTCAACACGATAGTTACCGCTGTCGTCTACTGATACTTCGGCGACCTGGGCCACGAAGGATTTAAAGGATTCATGCACGGCAATGCCACGTCCCCACCCCTTTGGCAGTGGCTTACCCCAATCGGCTTTTTCCGCAGCCAATTTCAGTACACCAAGGTGACGCGGGTGGTTTTGCAGCAATTCGCTACGATACTCCACCGGGTCTCGCCCGGCTTTTGCAGCAAGCTCGTCGATAAATGTTTCTGTACTGTAAGCGGTGTGGGTATGGCCCACTGATCGCCACCACTGCACTGTCACTGGCAGCGTGACAGTGTGTAATTCGACCTGCAGATTCGGCATCTGGTAAGGCAGGGTTGATGCTCCCTCTACCGATGTCTGGTCAATGCCCCCCTGATGGAACGGAGTCCCCTTGAGTACTGGCTGGCCGACAACGGTCTGGTACCAAGCCAACGGCATGCCTTTGTCATCCAGTGCCCCACGAATTTTGTGGAAGTACATCGGCCGGAAATACCCCGCGCGAGTATCATCTTCCCGCGACCAAACCATTTTCACTGGCGTGCCTTTTTGGCTGCGGGCAATTTCCACCGCTTCCAATACATAATCAGACTTGGGGTTGGCGCGGCGACCAAAGCTGCCACCGGCGTATAAAGTGTTTATTTTCACCTTGTCCGGCTGAATGCCCAGCATCACGGCGATGCCCCCCTGGTCGAGGGTAGGAATCTGATCAGCATTCCACAGCTCGCAACCCTCATCGGTTACCTGAGCGACACAGTTCATCGGCTCCATGGCGGCATGGGCTAGATAGGGAAATTCGTAACTGCTTTCGATGACTTCCTCTGCCTGCTTAAGCGCCTTTTTGGCGTCACCATCGGAACGGCCTACTTCACCGTTTTTGTCCGCCATGGCGCGATAGCTGGCCATGATCTCATCTGAACTCTGGGTAAATGCGTTGCTCTCGTCCCAATCAATCTTTAAGGCATCGCGCGCTGATTTAGCAGTCCAGTAATCGCTGGCTACCACAGCCACACCGGAAGAGATGGTCACGACATCAGTCACACCAGCCATCGAACGTGCCTGGCTGCCGTCGACGCTTTTAACCGTTGCACCGAATTTGGGTGGATGAGCAACGACTGCTGTCAGCATGCCCGGTAATTGAACGTCCTGAGTGAACTTGGCCGTCCCATCGGTCTTGCCCTTATCTTTTCGCGGCAGTTTGGTGCCTATCAGTTTGAAGTCTTCCGGCTGTTTGAGGGTGAGGCTGTCATCGCCGGGTACCGGCATCAGTGCTGCCAGCCCGGTCAGCTCACCAAAGGTGGCCTTGTTGCCAGAACCGGTGTGACTGACAACACCGTTGGTCACTGCAATCTCTTCGGCGGGCACCCCCCAATGGCCAGCAGCGGCGTCTACCATCATTTTTCGAGCAGCCGCTCCGGCACGACGCATTTGCATAAAGGCGTTGTTCATTGCCGAGCTGCCACCGGTACCTTGGACAGGCCCCCAGCTCAGGTTGTTGTAGCGTGTGCCATCGGCCGGGGCGCTTTCACACACCACTTGGTCCCAGCTGGCATCCAGCTCTTCGGCAATCAGGGTTGCAAGGCCGGTAAAGGTGCCCTGCCCCATTTCGAAATGTTTCATTACCAAATGAACGGTGTTGTCAGGGTCGATGCGCACAAAAGCATTGGCGGAAAACTCGGTGCCTTCAGGGGTGACCTTGCTCGGCTCCTTGTTTTCCGAACAGCCACTGAGTGACAGGTGCACCCCCAGTGCCAATCCGGCACCAGCGGTGGATGAGAGCTTCAAAAAACTGCGACGGCTGATGGTTTGCATTACTTCGCTCATGACTCTCTCCTAACCCAGTTTTTTGGCGGCATCTTTGATGGCGGTTTTGATACGCATGTAGGTAGCACAGCGACAGATATTGCCGGACATGGCACTGTCGATTTCGTCATCGCTGGGATTGGGGTTGCTTTGCAACAGCGCAGAGGCGGACATAATCTGACCGGACTGGCAGTAACCGCACTGGGGTACCGCATGCTCCTCCCAAGCTTGCTGCACCGCTTTGGCAGCCTTGCTCTCTACCCCCTCAATAGTGGTGATGGCCTGTCCCTGAGCTGCCGACACCGGCATGGTGCAGGATCGAATCGCCTGGCCATTCATCTGCACGGTGCAAGCTCCGCACAACGACATACCACAACCGAATTTGGTGCCGGTCATATTGAGGTGATCGCGGATCACCCAGAGTAATGGAGTATCCGGGGACACCTCCAGGGTTTTAACCTGACCATTAATATTTAGCTCTACCGCCATGCTCCTCTCCTTGCGCCCTGTTTTGTCGTACGAATGACTCAAAAGTATAGACACTCTTTGCCATCCTCAACGACTGGCAAACGGTAACTATCGACAACCGGCTGTAACGAGATGGTTAAAGCCGGCGATGGCTGGCGATCGGCATGCGGGATTTGAGGTGGGCGATTTCAGCGAGGTCGATTTCCGCACAAACTACACCTTCACCACCCTCCAGAGCGTTCAGGACTTTGCCCCAGGGATGAACAATCATCGATTCTCCCCAAGTGGGTTTGCGAGGATGATCACGCTCTCCCATATTGGCACCGATGACAAAACACTGGTTTTCCACTGCACGGGCTCGTAACAGCAACTGCCAATGGGCTTCACCTGTGGTGGCAGTGAACGCTGATGGAACTACGATAATTTCCGCACCACGCTCAGCCAATTCGCGATACAACTCAGCAAAGCGCAGGTCGTAGCAGACAGACAAACCAATTTTACCGAATGGGGTTTCGAGCACCACTGGTTTGGCACCATGCATATAGTCGTCGGACTCTCGGTAACGATTGTGGGTGTCACCTACATCCACGTCGAACAGGTGAATTTTGTTGTAGCGAGCAACCTCTTCACCTGTATCGTCATAAACAAAGCAGCTGGCGAAGCCTTTTTGGAAATCCGCATCCGCCACCGGTATGGTTCCACCCACTAACCAGACGCCCTGGCTCGCCGCCAATTCTGCCATGAACTGCCTTGCCGGGCCGTGAGGGGTACGTTCCTGTTGAGCTATTTCCTGCAAGTTTTTACTGCCGTAATAGGCAAAATTTTCCGGAAGCACCACTAACCTGGCACCTTGTTCTACGGCTTCAGCCACCAATTGTGCGGCGCGCTGCAGGTTCTCTTCCAGCTGTTTTCCACTGCACATCTGTACGGCGGCGACGGTAACAGTCATTACTTTTCACCTTTGCTGTCGGATTGCTGGGCCGCTTTACGAGCCTTTTTCTCGGCGGCTTTTTTCTCGGAGCGGTTAGGGTCCTGAAATACTTTTTCGACACTGACTTCCGGCTCATCCCAGGAGCCTTTAACCCGATAACTGATGCTGGAGAGGCTGTCGAGTTGCTTGTCGAATACTTTACTCACCAGCCAAACACCCGCTGCCGCTGGCAGGTTGATAGCGAGTGCCGCCATCCACGGCAGGTTGGTGCCAACCGGCAGTGTGGCAACGATACGCGCATCTATATTTTCGTTATTCAGATCAATATCACCTTGCATCTGCATGGTACCGGACGGGAGCTCCGCAACCAGAGGTTCGCGAATCGACAAAAGCCCTTCATCGAACCAGAGGCTTCCCTTGATGGTGTCGTAGCTGATGCCTTTACTGTAAAGATCGCTGAAATCAAACTTAAGGCGGCGCAGCCAGGTTTCAAAATTGAACAAGCTGACCACGCGAATAAAGGCGTTGGTCGGCGCGTTTGTATCCTGATAAAAACTGCCCTCTTCCATGGCGAAACTGATCTGGCCATAGAGGTTCTTTGGACTGATTTTCCAGGGTGCGCCAGGCCATAACAACCGACTGCGAAATACTGCGTTTTCACTTCCCAATACGGCGCCAACTCCCAGATTATCCAGCACGGCGGCCAAATTATCAGTTTGCAAAAGTCCATTGAAGCGAGTGCGAGGAAACGCTGCCTCATGAACCCATTCCATCTCCGTGTCAGTACCTTCACCACCTATATCCAGCCCGAAAAGGGTTGCATCAATATTGCTGACTTTTAATCCAGTACCCGTAGGGTTGAGTTTAAAACTGACATCGCCGAGTTCGCGATCACCGACAAACAGGTGGTTAACCGCTATTTCCATGGCCCGTAATGTCCGTGGGTCAAAATCCTCTAATTTATTATCGGCAGTTTCGGATCCATCATTTTCTTTTAATTCTGGCAGTCGCAAATCATCCAGCTCGACAACCACCGATTGGTTGCTGTCGAGTGGAATTCTCGCAGTACCAGCTACCTGATCCGAATTAATCGACAAAGCCACTTGCCCCTCTTCAAAACTGCCCTTGAGGTGTGCTTTACGAACCTGCCAATCGGAATAAATCAGCTCACCAACCCTGGCGTCAAAATGCACTGGGAAACTATCAATGGACTGGGCAGACAGCTTGGCTGTTTTTAACGCTTTGTTGAGTTCAGCTTGCCAGTCTTTGATATCTATCGTTTTGATATCGGCGGCAATCTGCAGGTAATTGCCATTCGGCAATGTCAGATCAGAACGATTTATACCGAGATAACCACCGCTCAGCTTACCTTCTATCCATTTGGCTCCCGCTCTCAGCCCACCTTCCAGTTTGGCCTCGAGTTGTAGATTGTCCTTAAAGCGAATATCTGCAATCAGGCTGCGTTTTTGTTGAGTGGTCTTTCCAAACGGTGCGGGCAACTGAATAGCCAACCCTTCCAGATCACTGTTTAATGTGCCAACCAATTCACTGGTTTCGGGATCCTTTTTCAAACTGCCAGACAATCGAGTGCGACCACTGAGCAGTACACTATTTTGCAATTGGTAATGCTGGTGGATTTTTTCTACATCCACTTCGCCATTTGCATCCAGTTTGAAATTGTTTTTATCGCTGGTAAACGAGAGGTTGATTGGCGCGCCCCATAACAAGCCATGTGCATCGGGAATATGAATTCCATTTTCGTTTACCAAAAAATCCGACCTGATGCGTGTGAACTCTACACCTAATTGCTCCCGAAACAGTCGAACATCAGAGATTTTCCCTGAAACCTGGTAATGGTTCGTATCCTTATTTCCATCCAGTATGAACTCCATATTGAGTTCACCGTTTATGTCGCCACTTGCTTGCCACTGTTCAAAGCCAGCCAGGTAACTGTTCAATGGACTGACTTGCAGGGCCTTGCGAGTTGTTGCGATATCACTGGCGCTGTTAGCCTTAATATTCAGGCGCTGATCCTTGTATGTGACGGAACCGGATACCGGTAATCCGCCAATATTCCCCTTGCTAACCGAGCTGTATAGACTGTAATCATCAACTACCATGGTCCCAGTATATTCACTGAGTACCGGCCAGTCGGACAGGAATGTCAACTCACCGCTGCTTACATCGGCAAAGAGTTGCACAGTACGATTCTCTTGATCCCCTTTGCGCAACGAGCCTCGAAAAATAACGCCCAAACTGTCGACGTTGCTATCACCCACAGCCTGATCCAGCCATGCGCGTAAATTGTCACTCAGTAATTCCGGCGTGTAGTGGCTGCGGTAGCGGGAATGTACATTACGTGCGCCCAATTGCAGCATCATTTGCGGTGCGTCATCAGGTCGGGAAAGTGGCAATTCCAACATCAACTGGGCGTGAATATCACCCGGCTCCAGGCTGAAGTTCATTTCGCTGGTGGCCAGGCGAATTTCACTTCGCTCACGCTGCCACTCCCATTGCACAGTGCCTTTTCCCTTGCCGACCTCAAAGCGGTGATCGTACAAGGAATCAAAATCGACACTGAAGTCAGTTGCATCCATCACGAACAGGCCGTTGTCGCCGGACATTTCCAGATAACCGTCCAGCCCTTCTGCTCCCGGCACACCGCGCCATGGATCAATGCCTACATCCTGTAAATGAGCGCGCACCAGAATTGGTGGACGATCAGGCTGTTGGGAAAAATCAACACTTACACGTTCGGCTGTGCCGCGAGGATTCATGGCTTGCGCCATTTCCAGTGCTTTCTCTGGTAATAATCCGGTCTGCTTTAACAGCTCACTGGCTACGCCCAGGTTGATGTGATTTACATCCAGCCCAAACTCACCCCAACGTGCGCCCACACGCTGGCCAAAACGAATATCCAGTGGTTTTACCGGATAGTCCCCCCAGCCAAAATCGAGCCCCTGTAAAGTCAGCCCCCAATCGGTACCCGGATGATACCAACCAGTGAATTTGGCACTCAGGTCGGTCAGCGGCGGTAAGTCACTAGCCCAGGCCAGCGGAATAGTATCCGCGCTTAACTTGCCGACCAGTGTCGCCTGTCCATTTGCTTTTACATCAAACCAGAGTTCGGAATTGAGTTGGGTTTGCTGCTTGCCAATCGTTTCTATCTGCTTTGGAAACCACTGCCGCGCCACAGCGTTAATACCACCCCCAATATTGATGCGATTCAGTTTGAGATAACCTTTGGCATCAAAGCTGTCAGGGACGTTGTGGTCACCGGTTGCCTCAAACACTAAACGCGCCAACTGGACACCCTGAGAATCCTTAAGGGAGGCAACTACGCGGTGGAAATCACTGTTGTTTTCCGCCTTGATGTCGTTGGCAGAAAATTGCATTGAAGTACCAGAATAAAAATTAAGCGCGAGTTTTATCTGGTCAATTTGAATAAGGCTGCTGTACAGCAGCACTCCCAGCGGATCAAACCCCCCGCCACCCTCAGCCAGTGGCACACCGGCGATACTCCACTGGCCGTTAGCGTCTTCTTCAAGAACCAGCGACACTTTGCCCAGGTGAAGCTGTTTCCAGATAGGCTCGCGCTCCCAGATTGATTCAAACAGCGACAGCTCGGCGCTGATTTGACTGACAGCTATGCCGCCGTCGGAATTGTCATTCAACTTAAATTCAACACCGTCGGCAGAGAGGATCGGTGCCAATCTCGGCCAGGTGCCGGAAAGACGCTCCACCTGCACATCCATCTCCAGCAACCCGGACAAATAACTACTGATATCGTCGCGATAATTATCCAGTGAAGGCAGCAGTAATCGCCCAAGCACCACCAAAATCGCATAACCAATCACTACTGCAGCAACGGTATGCCACAGCCAGCGAGACAACTTGGTCAGTACTTTTAATGCGATCACACAACTACCTTGTTACTAGGCCCTGTTAACTTTAAACCAATGGCACTTAGTTAAGCCCGTCATCCTCGCGTAGGCGGGGATCCATTTGGTTTCGAGCGGCGAACTGCATGGATTACATCCCTTGGTTCGGTAAGCGCTACGTCCATGTAGCACCTCGCCCGCCTGCGCGGGAATGACGGATACCGCTGTAAATAGGCAACATCAGGCTTAACTAAGTGCCATTGAACTTTAAACCGGAATAATGTCGTACTGTTCCTGGGTGTACATGTTTTCCACACGGAACTGAATCGGTCGGCCGATAAATTCTTCCAGGTCTGCGACATTGGCCGAGTCTTCGTCAAGCAGCCGGTCAATCACCATTGGTGACGCCAATACCAGCAGCTTTTCACACTCATAAGCGCGTGCTTCGCGAATAATTTCCCGCAGAATTTCGTAGCACACTGTCTCGGCAGATTTTATCGTGCCACTTCCGTTGCAGACACTGCAGGGTTCACACAGCATGTGCTCGAGACTTTCGCTGGTGCGCTTGCGGGTCATCTCCACAAGGCCGAGATCAGAAGTGCCCAGCACGGTGGTTTTTGCACGGTCTTTTTCCAGCGACTTTTCCAGAATCCTCAGCACTTGCCGCTGGTGCTCCTTCTCCACCATATCGATAAAGTCGAGAATGATAATGCCGCCGAGGTTACGCAATCGTAATTGCCGCGCAATGGCCGTAGCGGCTTCCATATTGGTTTTAAAAATGGTCTCTTCAAGATTGCGATGACCAACAAATGCACCGGTATTTACATCCACCGTAGTCATCGCTTCGGTTTGATCGATCACCAGGTAACCGCCTGACTTAAGTTGTACCTTGCGTTCCAGCGCTCTCTGAATTTCGTCTTCTACCGAATAGAGGTAAAACAGTGGCCGCTCACCGGGATAATGCTCAATCAGTTCCATCAACTCCGGATGATATTTTTTGGCAAATGAGAGCATGCTTTCATATGCTTCGCGGGAATCGACGCGAATTTTTTCCACCCCGTCGCGGGTCATTTCCCGCAGGGTGCGAAGGTGAAGGGGAAGATCCTCAAACACGTTGCTGGCCATTGGGGTATTGTTGGCGCGTTCCTTCACATCCAGCCAAAGGCGACGCAAGAAGCCGATATCTTTTCGCAACTCATCTACAGCCACACCTTCAGCGGCGGTACGAATAATATAGCCACCGGGCGCACCGAGATTTTCGCTATTGTCTTTTTCCTGCTCCAGCACTGCGGCCAATTCAGCTTTTAACCGCTCACGTTCTTCAACATTTTCAATGCGCTGGGAAATACTGATGTGATCTTCCTGAGGCAAATACACCAGGTACTTGGAGCATACTGACAATTGTGTGGTCAGCCGAGCCCCCTTGGTGCCTAACGGATCCTTAGCCACCTGAACAACTACAGGCTGCCCTTCGTGCAGCAGTTGACGGATATCATCCGTTGCACAGCCTTCCGGTTTGTGAATATCGTCAACGTGAATAAAGCCAGCTTTCTCCAAACCGATATCCACAAAGGCTGCCTGCATGCCAGGCATCGCCCGCACCACTTTTCCGCGATAGATATTGCCCACCACACCGCGCTTGAGTGTGCGTTCGATGGTGACTTCCTGAAGCACACCATTTTCAACCATGGCTACCCGGGTCTCCATGGGAGTTATATTGATGAGAATTTCTGCGCTCATTGGTGGAGGGTCTCCAGGTGGTGGCGTTGCATTGAGATATCGGTGCGTTCTGTAAGAGGTCGCACGTCGCACGTCGCACGTCGCACGCTTAAAACTTCCGCAACCAGAAATGACAACCACGCGGAGCAAAGCTCCGCAGCGTGCGACGTCAGACGTGCGACGTGCGACCCGTCACTATTAAGCTCACAAACTCCAGCCACTCTCACACTCCCTTCCATACCTCAATTCCAAACTTACGCAATAAATCCGCCGTTTCCGCCAGCGGCAAACCTACCACGTTGGAATAACTGCCACTGATACGATCGACAAATACCGCTGCAAGCCCCTGAATACCATAACCGCCAGCCTTATCTGCGGGCTCGCCAGTGGCCCAATATTGGCGACACTGCTGTTCTGTTAGTTCGCGAAAATGCACTTCAGTTTCCACAAGGCATATCGAATGATGTGCGCCATCTACTACTGCCACCCCACTCATGACGGTGTGACTGCAGCCGGACAAGCTCATCAATATCTCTACAGCTTCAGCCTCATTCGCGGGCTTGCCATAAATTCGATCGCCTAAAACCACCGCCGTGTCAGACCCCAACACCGGCACACGAGGTTCTTTTTGGCGGACATACCCGGCCTGCGCCTTTTCAAGCGCCAGACGAGTCACGTAATCGCGAGGAGATTCTGAATTGAGGGGATGTTCGGCAATATCGACCGGGGCGACGGTAAAGCAAGCGCCAATCTGTTCGAGAAGCTCCCGACGCCGCGGTGATCCCGACGCGAGAATAAAATCCACTGGTGCCGTCATGTACTACCTTGTCTGTGATTCTTAATAACTATTGTAACGCCCAGAAGCTCTACGGCGTACCGGCTCTGTCAATGAATGGAATTATCGACGAACCCAACGGAACATCAAAAAATAGATCAGCGGCCAAATCAACGCCGAACTGATTGCCGGCAAAAATATGATCGACCAACTGGCGTTACTATGCGTTAGCAGATTTACACTGGCCACAATCAGCTGGGACGCTGCCACCAGTAGAAATACGACGCCGCACTGATGCCAGATGTGGGCGTGTAATAAGCGTTTCGCCAGCAGATTAATCAGGTAGGCGCAAACTCCCAACGCCAAAGCATATCGCCCCACCACTCCGCCAAACACGAAGTCCAGCATCAAGCCTATCAACCAGGCAGTTGCCACCCCATAATCCAGCGGCCTGTATAAAAGGAAGAAGGTCAGCACCAACAACACAAACTGGGGGCGCCAGAATGAAAGCTGCTGCTGTAGAGGTAAAATCTGCAGCACGGTAGCCAACAGCAGAGCAATTAATAATGCCCCCAACTGATTGCTTTGATAGGGCCGCCTCATGGCTGCTCCTCAACATTCGGAACCGGTACCTTTGCCTCCTGATCGGAGAAGACCAGCAGCACATGGCGGCGGCGATTAAGGGGTTCGGCAGGCTCAATGGTGACGTTCAGGAATGGCTCCCCTGGTTGCTCCTCAACACTGACTACCTTACCTACCGGGTAACCCACCGGGTAGCGATCGCCAAGACCAGAGCTGATCACAGTATCACCCTCGCGAATATCCATGGTGGGAGACACATAACGCAACTTCAGTTCGCCGTAATCACCAATACCTTCGGCGATAGAACGCAAGCCATTACGACTCACCTGCACTGGTAGTGCGTGACTGCTGTCGGTAATCAATAACACCCGGCTGTGGTGCCGATACACATCAGTCACCTGCCCCATCAACCCAAGCGAGCCAATCACTGCCTGACCGACAAATACGCCGTCCTCGGCTCCGCGATTAATGGTGACTTTATGACTGAGAGGGTCAGGGGAGACACTGACCAACTCGGCAACCCGGACCCTATCCTTAACCAGCTCAGTGGCATTTAACAAGCCACGCAGGCGGATATTCTCAGCCGCCAATTCGGCCATTCGTTGTTCCAGCGCCTGATATACCAATATCTCGGTACGCAGTTTTTCGTTCTCCTGCTCGAGATCCACACGACTGCGGGTAACATCATCCCCCCAATCTGCAACGCGACTAGGCAGATCGGCGAGCTGATGTAATGGATAGGTAACTTCTTCGAGAAAATTGCGAACCGGTTTCAACCAATCGGTGTAAGTATCTATAGCTACCAGCAACAGCGCCGCCACACCCAATATAAGAATACGACGGGCCGGAGAAGTCCCTTTTTGGAAGATATTTTTAATGGCAGGCCTCCTGGAAGCAGCCGCGCACTACACGACTAAAGTCGTAAGTGGCTTTGAAAATAACTGCTGTTTGAGAGGACAAGTGTGACACACGAAGAGCCGTCCAGTCTTTTATTGTTCACAACGCGTTGCCAGCGGCCAGGTAAACAGTTAACGCAAACCTACTGGATAGATGCTTGAATCCCGGGGAGCAATAATAAAGATATCAGCTCCCCGGGCAGGCAATCAGGAAGACAGAATATCCAGATTGCGTTTATCCATGATCTCCATGGCTCTACCACCACCGCGCGCCACACAGGTCAGTGGATCTTCCGCCACAATCACCGGAAGGCCGGTTTCATGGGTCAACAGACGATCAATATCACGCAACAGTGCGCCACCACCCGTCAGCACGATACCGCTCTCGGCAATATCTGATGCCAACTCGGGAGGAGACTGCTCAAGCACGCGTTTTACCGCCTGGACGATACCTGCCAGCGGCTCCTGCAGCGCCTCAAGGATTTCATCGCTGTTCAGGGTAAAACTCTTTGGCACACCTTCCGCCAGATTGCGACCACGCACATCTATCTCGCGTACTTCGCTACCCGGGTAGGCACTACCCACTTCAATCTTGATGCGCTCAGCTGTTGAATCGCCGATCACACTGCCGTAGTTGCGGCGAACATAGTTAGTGATGGATTCGTCAAAACGGTCACCACCAATACGAACAGAATCCGAGTAAACAACACCATTCAATGAAAGAATGGCAATTTCAGTGGTACCACCACCGATATCCACTACCATCGAACCACAGGCATCTTCCACCGGCAGGCCAGCACCAATAGCAGCAGCCATCGGCTCTTCAATCAAGTACACCTCGCGCGCACCAGCACTCTCTGCCGATTCACGAATAGCGCGTTTTTCCACTTCGGTAGCCAGACAGGGCACACAGATCAGAACTCGCGGGCTTGGCGGAATCAGGCGGCTTTCATGCACTTTCTTGATAAAGTGCTGAAGCATTTTCTCGGTTACCTGAAAGTCGGCGATCACACCGTCTTTCATTGGGCGAATAGCGGTGATGTTACCCGGGGTACGTCCCAGCATGCGCTTGGCTTCAACGCCAACTGCTTCAACAATTTTCTGGCCATGGTGATGGCGAATGGCTACTACCGAAGGCTCATTCAGCAAAATGCCTTTATCACGGACATGGATCAGTGTATTTGCGGTACCGAGGTCAATAGATAAGTCGTTGGAAAAAATTCCACGGAGTCGTTTGAACATTCTTTTTCCTTGTCAGCCGACAGAGTTTACATGTACCTGCCGCGCTCTCAATTACAGTCCGGATGCTGGCTTCAGGGCTACAGCACACAACGGATAAATTCAACACGCGACTGTAGCAACCAGCGTGGAACAGGGCAACCGAAGATTTAGGCAAAGCCCGGCCAAAGCTCACATTTTTGAGTAATCTATGCCTTTTTCGGTACTGCCCAATCCATATCCTTATGTTAAAGTTTCCGGCCTGTGCTTTTTACCAATCGATCCACTTCGAATTCATCGCGGAAATCATCATGAGTATCCAACGCAACGACATCGAAAAAGTCGCCCATCTGGCGCGCCTTGCCATCTCCGAAAACGAGATTAATGACACCACTGACCGCATTAACAAGGTGCTCAATCTGGTGGATCAATTGCAGAATATCGATACCAGCAATATCGAGCCGCTGGCCCACCCGACAGAGGCGGCCCAGAGACTGAGAGCCGATGAGGTAACAGAAACCAATCAGCGCGAAGCGTTTCAGAGCATTGCGCCGGCTGCAGAGAACGGCCTCTACCTGGTTCCCAAGGTGATCGACTGATGGCGAGTAACGACATGCACAACAAATCCCTGACCGAACTCGCCAAAGGCCTGCACGCCGGCGAGTACTCCAGTGTCGAGCTTACCCAGCACTATTTGGATCGCATCGCAAAACTGGATGGCACTTACAACAGCTTTATCACCGTGACTGCTGAACAGGCACTGGTGCAAGCTGCTGCTGCCGACCAGCGCATAAAACAGGGCGATGCTCCACTGCTGTGCGGCATCCCCATTGCCCACAAAGACCTGTTTTGCACCAACGGCGTGCGCACTTCCAGCGCCTCTAAAATGCTGGATAATTTTGTACCGCCCTACGACGCCACCATCGTTGCCAACTACAACGCTGCAGGTGCAGTGATGCTTGGTAAAACCAATATGGATGAGTTTGCGATGGGCTCCTCCAACGAATCGAGCTTTTACGGTCCGGTGAAAAATCCCTGGGACACCGAGCGAGTACCAGGCGGCTCTTCCGGCGGTTCCGCCGCGGCCATTGCTGCGCACCTGGCTGTCGCCACCACCGCATCTGACACCGGCGGCTCCATTCGCCAACCCGCAGCACTCTGCGGCATAACCGGTATTAAGCCCACATACGGTCGAGTTTCCCGCTACGGCATGATCGCTTTTGCCTCCAGCCTCGATCAGGCCGGGGTGATGACCCGCAGCGCCGAAGATGCAGCCATTATGCTCAACACCCTGGCGAGCTTTGACCCCAAAGACTCCACTTCCATTAATCGCGAAGTACCAGACTACAGTGCCACCCTGGGCAACGATTTAAGCGGCCTGAAAATTGGCGTTCCCAAAGAATACTTTGGGGAGGGCTTGAGCAGCGGCACCGAACAGGCAATACGCAACGCCCTGGCGGAATATGAAAAATTGGGTGCAACCCTGGTAGAGATCAGCCTGCCTCACACCAACCTCTCGGTACCGGCGTACTATGTGATCGCCCCCGCCGAGGCATCAGCCAACCTGTCCCGCTTTGACGGTGTCCGCTACGGCTATCGCTGTGAAGATCCAAAAGACCTGATGGACCTGTTTACCCGCAGCCGCGCAGAAGGCTTTGGCACCGAAGTTAAACAGCGCATTATGGTAGGCGCCTATGCACTTTCCGCCGGCTATTACGACGCCTATTACAAAAAAGCCCAGCAAGTGCGCCGCTTGATTCGCCAGGACTTTATCGATGCCTTTAAGGAAGTGGATGTAATTATGGGCCCCACATGCCCGTCCACCGCCTTCAAGCTGGGTGAAAAAAGCAGCGACCCCGTCGCCATGTACCTGGAAGACATCTACACCATTGCCACCAACCTGGCGGGGCTGCCTGGTATGTCAATCCCTGCCGGATTCAGCGATGGCATGCCTGTCGGACTGCAGATTACCGGTAACTATTTTGACGAGGCGAAAATGCTCAATATCGCCCATCGCTTCCAGCAGGCGACCGATTGGCACAAGCAGACTGCCGGAGGTATCGAATAATGACTTGGGAAACAGTAATCGGCTTGGAAGTGCATGTGCAGCTGGCCACCCAATCCAAAATCTTTTCTGGCAGCAGCACCGCATTTGGTGCCGAGCCAAACACCCAGGCCAGTGCCGTTGATCTGGCAATGCCAGGCACCCTGCCCGTTCCCAACGAAGCGGCGTTCCGTTACGCAGTGATGTTTGGTCTCGCGATCGACGCCGAGATTGGCAAGACTTCGGTATTTGAGCGAAAAAATTATTTCTACCCGGATCTGCCTAAAGGCTACCAGACCACCCAGCTGGAAAAGCCAATTGTCGGGGCGGGCCATGTTGAAATAGATCTACCGGACGGCAGCACCAAAACCGTACGCATTCACCACGCTCACCTGGAAGAAGACGCCGGTAAATCCCTGCACGAAAATTTCCATGATATGTCCGGCATCGATCTGAACCGTGCCGGCACGCCTTTGATTGAGGTAGTGACCGAGCCGGATATGTCCAACGCTGCAGAGGCAGTGGCTTTTGCCAAAAAGCTCCACTCAATCGTTACCTCTTTGGGAATCTGTGACGGCAATATGTCTCAGGGCTCCATGCGTTTTGACGTAAACGTTTCAGTTCGCCGCAAAGGCGAGCCGCTGGGCACTCGGACTGAAACCAAAAACCTCAACTCTTTCAAATTTATGGAAGAGTGTATTCGCCAGGAAGTACAACGCCAGATTGACGTCATTGAAGAAGGTGGCAAGGTAGTCCAGGAAACACGCCTCTACGATGGCGCCACCAAAACTGCTCGCTCAATGCGCACCAAAGAGGAAGCTAACGACTACCGTTACTTCCCCTGCCCGGACCTGTTACCTGTAGTGATAGAAGATGACTACATCGAAGCATTGCGCAACAGCTTGCCGGAACTACCGGATGCACGCTGCACTCGCTTCGAGCAGCAATACGGGCTTTCCCACTACGACGCCAGCCTGCTCTCGGCCGAGTCAGCAACTGCCAGCTACTTTGAAAAGGCGGCCGGCGATTCAGACGCCAAGCTGGTAGCCAACTGGATGATGGGTGAAATGGCAGCTCGCTTGAATGCGGAAGAAAAAGAACTGTCGGATTCACCTATAAATGCCGAGCAGCTCGCCGCACTGGTCACTCGTATCAGTGATGGTACCCTGTCCAACAAGATGGCTCGCCAGGTGTTTGATCACTTGTGGCAAGGCGAATCCGACGTAGATGCCATTATCGAGAACCACGGCCTGAAACAGGTTTCAGACAGTGGTGCCATTGAATCGCTGGTTGATGAGGTTATTGCCAACTCTCCGCAACAGGTGGAGAACTTCGTAAAAGCGGATGAAGCGAAACGCCCCAAAATGATGGGTTATTTTGTTGGCCAGATAATGAAAGCATCAAAAGGCCAAGCCAACCCGCAACAGGTCAACGAGATTCTCAACAAGAAGCTCAACGAGCTGCTTTGAGTCTAAATTACTTCGAGGCGCTGTTATTTGTTGATGAGCCCGAGGCCAGCATGGATGCTGACCTCGAGCCCCTAGGGACGGGTTTATGGCGTGGCACAACAACAAATACCAGCGCCGACAACCAAACCTGCACGGATTCAAGGCAGATTTTTAATCAGGTTACCCGCAGCCTTGCGCACCATACTCTCAAAAGTCACCGGGCGCTCATAACCGGTATCTTCTGCAAAAGTTACTTCTTCGTTTCCTTCCCAGACTATAGCGCCAGTTTGAGCATCCCATACTTGTAGAAACAGCCGAATATTCGCCAGGGTAGTTTGAAACAATCGCAACCCCAGAGCGCTGAATCGTCCCTTTGTATCCTGCTTGAAACTGGAAAGCTTCAACTGAAACAAATAACGACGTCCGGTACTTTTTGATATTTCCTGCAGAGTGCTTAATTTGAAAATACCGGTATCGCTGTAGTCCACGTACATCTGTTTATATTGATCCGAAAGCCCTGCTTCATTAATTGCACTCAAGGTTTGCGACAGAGAAGTGATTTCCACTTCAGGCCTTGCCTCTCGAATAACCTCGGTAAAAATCAGAGCCAGCGCCTGACGGTCTGCCTCCTGACCGGTCACCGTAGACGGGGTTATAAACGCCACACCACCAGCAACCAGCTCGCTCGCCTCCAAACCGCTGCTTTCAAAATCGGAACTTGAATGGATCTGTCCACTGGCACACCCCGTAAGGCCAGCAAAACAAACGAGTGCCAACATCCAGATTAAACGCGGGAATTGTTGGTAGATACCCATATACGATCCCCCTTGAGATCAATATGTTCTATTAGAAGCTTAGCAGTGATTGCAGAAATAAATCCCCAACCACCCCTTTAGACACTGGACAATGAAAAAGATCATCATTAGAATTCACGCATTCATCAAGAGAAGTGGCTGACGCCATCACCAACCTGCCTGCTTGGGCAAGGTGGTTTCCCCTAAAGTTGCGTGGGGAGATGAGGTGCTCGAAGTGGTCGTTATATCGACCGAAAGCGAGCGCAATCATTCAAGCGAAATACTTACTTTCAAAGTAAGCGTCAGCCTCCCATGCGGAGGTTTTTTTATGCCTGTAACTTTTAAAGCTGCAACTAAGCGGCTACCAAGAGCGGAAATACTGTTTTCGATGAGCATTTTCACCGAGCAAATGGAACACCGAATGCGAATGTGACGCTGGAACCAACCACGTTACTTTTGCCTGTTACCTATTTGCCATCCGCTTGTGAAAACAAGCGTTGTGAACAACTGCTACGAGAACTGTTATGAACCACAGCACAGAATATTTTGTCCCCAATCACGATCCAATTCTGGGAATTCGCGACACCAATATTGCCCAGTCCATTACACTGGACAACTGGCAACGCAAAGCCATCGTTGTACCCCATGAGGGCGACGACGTTTATGTCTACATCGTGACCGGAGAAATTGCCAAGCTCAATCGCAAAGTCTATTGCGTCACCGGCTTTTCACTGAAAGACAACAAGTCTTTATGGAGCCATCCTTTCCTGTCGCCAGAAGAAGCGATTTCCTGGATAGGCCGCCATTTTCAGCAACAGGCCGTTGCTTGAATTTGTGACCCTGAAAAACAAAAAGGCTGCCTAAAGGCAGCCTTTTATCTTCGATACCATCATCAGTGTTCGTTAGTACCGATGTGTTTCTCTATGGTGCTTTTAAAATTATCACTACTCGGTGCCGGCAACTCACCGTCCACCAACTCGCCATTTGGCCCAAACAGTACAAAGCGGGGAATCGCGTAAATATCCAGCTCTACAGCCAATTCATGATCAAAGTTTTCTTCACAAACAACCTGAATACCTTTTGGCTTGTCTTTATCCATGGCATCAATCCAGGCATCTTGATCTTCATCCATAGACACCCCCATAACCACAAGATTTTCGTAGTGATTATCTTCTTCAAATTTTTTGAGGTGTGGTGTTTCCTTTCTACATGGCACACACCAGGAGGCCCAAAAATCCACCAGAACATACTTGCCCTTGTGGTCGGACAGCTTGTGGATCTTCCCATCCCGATCAGGGAAAGAGAACTCATGGGTTTTATCGGCCAATGCCACTTGGGACAACATGCTTGCGAACAACACAAACACTGCAACCATCAACTTTTTCATATCTGAACCCTCACACATCTGGAATGCCACAAAGCTTGCCTCATTGACAGCCAAACTCAAAGTGGCATTCACATTTCTTCACAAAACTTTCGTTACTCGGTCAAACCGAAGAACATAATCAGCAGTACCGCCAAAGGCGCAATAAATCGCACGAAGAATAGCCATATGCTGTAGGCCAACTTATTACTGATACCAAGTTCATCCCTACTGGATTTCTTACTGACCACCCAGCCGCCAAAGATAGCAATAAACAGCCCTCCAAGCGGCAGAAGAATCTTCCCGGAGAAAGCCTCCATGAGATCACCAAAGGTCAACCCAAACAGCTCCCAGGTCATATGACCACTGTAGGCCATTACCGACAACACACTGATCGCAGCGGTAATCAGGGTAATACCCACGGCGCTTTTCTGGCGGGAGATTCCCTTATGCTCTTCAGCCCAGGAGATCAGCGGCTCCAACAAGCCAACCATGGAGGTAATGGCCGCCACTGACAACAGCAGGAAGAACAGAATACTCACTACATAACCGCCCGGCATCTGGGCAAACGCCACTGGCAAGGTTTGGAAAATCAGCCCAGGGCCACCTTCAGGATCACCGCCAAAAGCAAATACCGCCGGGAAAATCGCCAGACCGGCCAACAATGCAACCAGGGTGTCAGCAACCACAATCACCAGAACTGAACGACTAATAGAGACCTCTTTGGGCAGGTAAGCACCAAAGGTCATCATGCCAGCCATACCCACACTCACAGAAAAGAACGCCTGACCAATAGCCGCCAACCAAACATCACTGGTAATTTTGCTGAAATCAGCAGAGAACAGGTAATCAACCGCTTCGCCAAAGCCGCCAGCGAACATATTGTAGATAACCAGCACAACCAGTAGCAGGAACAGCGTCGGCATCATGACGGTAACCGCTTTCTCAATGCCTTTTTGAACACCGCGGTAAATGATGAATGCCGTCAAACCCAGCGCAACAGCAGTCCAGGCCAGCATAGTCCCCACGTCGGTGACCGTAGCATTAAAGGTCTGCTCAGCCATCGCTGCATCGGCGCCGACAAAACCGGTGGTAACGGCCTTCCAGAAATAACTCAGAACCCAACCGGCAATCACACAGTAGAAGACCTGGATCACCAGCGCGGTCAGCAGGTTCATGCCACCGGCAATCCCCCATACGCGCGGCGCGCCCTCCTGTTCGGCAACCGCTTTCATTGAGCCGGGAGGTGATTTTCTGCCGCGACGGCCGATCATCACCTCCGACATCAAAATCGGAACCCCGATTGCAAATGCACAGATCAGGTAGACCACTACAAACGCCGCCCCCCCGTTCTCACCGGTCAAATAGGGAAACCGCCAGATATTACCCAAACCTACGGCAAACCCCACCGATGCCATTAAAAATCCGAACCGGGACGACCAGTTCTCATGCTGCCCAACCGCTGCCATCTCTATTAACCTCTCTAGTTATTCTTTACCCACCAAGGATCACCCACTTCAAACCGCGCAACTCTAGCAGTTACAGCCTTTGGAGACAAAATCAACCCGTCAAAACATGCGGAATTACTGACAATCCTTAACATTTCTTAATAGACCCTCTAGCTCATTCGAGGCATACTCGCGACCAATTGATCCAGATAAACCCAGATCTGAGAAGCTTTAAGAGAGGATTTTATGTTGAAACTTATTTCCAAGACCCTGTCGGCAGTCGCCCTGGCTGCTCTTGCCAGCAGCGCACTGGCAGAAAAAGGCGAGCCGTGGCTGACCGATATGGACGAAGCCCAGAAAGTGGCCAAAGCCGAGGGCAAAGACATCTTTATGTTCTTTACCGGCTCCGACTGGTGTGTCTGGTGCATCCGATTGGAGAACGAAGTGCTGTCCAAGAAAGAGTTCCTGGACTATGCCGAAGAGAATCTGGTACTGGTAGACCTCGACTTCCCGCAAAGCGAGGACATCATTTCCGAAGAGCAATGGGAGCACAATGATAAGTGGGCTGAAAAGTTTAAGCCTAAAGGCTACCCCACCGTCATCCTTGCCGACGCCAATGCTAACGGCTTTGCCAAGACTGGCTATCGCGAAGGTGGCGCCGAGAAATACGTTGCTCACCTGCAAGAACTCAAGGCCGGCAAGGACAAATTTGCCACCCTGGAGAAAGAAGCTGCAACAGCCTCAGGCCTGGATCGCGCAAAACTGCTGGCACAAATGCTCGACCTTGAAGGCGCCATGATCGAAGATCCTATGACTCTGGTAAAAGAAATTGCCGATCTGTCAAAAGGTCAGGATGAAGAGCTGTACAGCAAATACTCCAACATGCTCGCCAACCAGGAACTCGGCGGCAAGATGAACCAGTTGTTCGGTGGAAATGCCTCCAAAGAAGAAAAGCTGACCGGCGCACTGGAGCTGTTTGACTCCTACAAGCACCTGAAAGATGGCAGAGCATTACAACAACTGGTAGCCATGATTGGTGACCAGCACATCGGTAACGGCAAAACCGCCGAAGGTGTAGCCTTTATGGAAACCCTCAAGAACGACGAGAGCTTTGCCCTTTCGATTCGCCAGGACAGCGCACTGTTCAGAGGCATCATCATGGCCAACGGTGAAAATCCGGACCTGGAGCAAGTTAAGAAGTACTACCAGGAAACCATTGATATGGACCCTAAGAGCCAAACCGGCCAACGCGCAGCAGGTATGTTGCAAGAACTGCAAAACAAATAATATCAGTACTTTCGGGCTGCTAGCCCTGGGTATTCCAAAGGGAGCCATTGGCTCCCTTTTTGTTTCTAAGCCGGGGCTTGAATCAGCCACTTTCTGCTCCACCCTTTTTCCCACCAAAACATAAAATATAATTCTAATTATTTTCAGTATTTGGACCATTCATTCCACTTTAACAATTCTTAACAGACTCCCCACCTATTGCACAGGCATACTGCATGTCATGTAGTCCCAAATAACCATAAGTCGCCACCAGGCGTGTGCGCATTGAGGTATACCCTATGTTGAAATCTCTCTCTAAAGCATTGGCATCTGTTGCACTTGTGGCTTTTGCCAGCTCAGCATTTGCAGAAAAAGGTGAGCAGTGGCTGACCGATATGGACGAAGCTCAAAAAGTCGCTAAAGCAGAAGGTAAATCTATCTTCATGTTCTTCACCGGTTCAGACTGGTGTGGCTGGTGCATTAAGCTGGACAACGAAGTTCTGTCCAAGGAAGAGTTCCTGGCTTATGCAAAAGACAATCTGGTTCTGGTAGACCTGGACTTCCCGCAAGGCGAAGACGTAATCACGGAAGAACAGCGTGCTCATAACGATAAGTGGAAAGATGTTTTTAAACCACGTGGCTTTCCTACCGTTTACCTGACCGACGCTTCAGCCAAAGCATTCGCTCAGACTGGCTATCAGGCCGGCGGTCCCGTGGCTTATGTTGATCACCTGAAAGCGCTGATCGAAGGCAAAAAAGCCACCGAACAACTGCAAGCCGACATTGCCAAAGCAAAAGGCCTGAAGCGCGCCAAATTACTGGACCAGTTGCTGAACACAGATGGCGCAATGATTGACGACAAGAACGGCAAAATTGAAGAGATCGTAGCCCTGACAGAGGGCAAAGATGACACCCTGTACAACAAGTATCACACCATCCAAGTTGGCAACAACATGATGAGTGACTTGGGCAAGGTATATCGCGGCGAAGGTAGCAATGAAGAAAAGCTGGACCAAATTCTGGCCGTGTTCTCTTCTTACGATTCTGTGAAGGAAGGTCAGGCTCTGCATCGTCTGCTTGGCTCTATTGGTGATCAGTTCATCAAAACCGGCCAGACCGAAAATGGTGCGGCATTTATGGACAAAATCACCAGTGACTCCAGCTACCCTCTGGAAATTCAACAGACCACCGCCCTCTTTAAGGCCATCATCACTGCCAACGCCAGCGAAGTGGACCATGAGAAAGCGATCAAGTTTTACGATCAAGCCATGGCCATGGACCCGGAAAGCCAGACGGGCAAACGAGCCAAAATGATGAAAGAAAAGCTTGCCGAGAAAGCAAGTGCACAATCCTGATCACTGATCAGTAGCTGCTACATCGAGAACGGGAGCCAATCGGCTCCCGTTTTTTTATTGCCGAAAACAACTCAAAGGAACGAAATACAACTTATCATCGGATAACAAAAACCATTAGGTCTTAAATTTACTAAAAACAGAACAGGAAATGACTTTAACAATTCTTAACAGACTGAATGTATTAATTGGATGCATACTGAGGATGGTAAAAAACTCAAGTTGAATAAACTGCTCATCGCAGCAGACCATAATTGAGGGTTAACTCATGCTGAAACAAGTTTCCAAAGCCTTGGCCTCCGTGGCTCTGATGGCAATAGCCAGCACCGCACTGGCAGAAAAGGGTGAACAGTGGCTCACCGATATGGACGAAGCTCAAAAAGTCGCCAAAGCCGAAGGTAAAGATATCTTTATGTTCTTCACCGGCTCCGACTGGTGCGGCTGGTGCATCAAGCTGGACAACGAAGTTCTGTCAAAGCAAGAGTTTCTGGATTACGCGAAAGACAATCTGGTTCTGGTGGATCTCGACTTCCCACAAGGTGAAGACATAATCACAGAGGAGCAACGCGAACATAATGAGAAATGGCAGGACGTTTTCAAGCCACGCGGCTACCCAACTGTCTACCTGACTGACTACAACGCCAAAGGTTATGCCCAAACAGGCTATCGGGAAGGCGGTCCGGTCAAATATGTTGAGCACCTGGAAGAACTTATCAGCGGCAAAGCAAAGGCAAAGAAACTGAAAATAAAGGCAGCCAAAGCATCTGGCCTGAAGCGAGCCAAGCTGCTGGATGAACTGCTGAGCAACGACAGCCTGATCATTGAAGATCGCGATGCCAAAATGGCCGAAATCATGTCTTTGAGCCAACACAAAGACGACGCCCTTTACAGCAAATATCGCACCATCAAAGGCGGTCAGGACATGATGGCAGAGCTTAATGGACTGAGAGGCGACAAGGGTACAGACCAGGAAAAAGTTGTAAAACAGGTAGCGATTTTCAACAAGTACAACTTCATCAAAGAAGGCGGCGACCTGAGCATGCTGCTCTACAATCTGTGTTTTTCATTTCACAGAGCCGGTATGCACGAAGATGGCCTCAGCTTCTTTTCCAAGCTTGCCGGAGACAGCAGCTACCCACTGGAAACAAGGCAGGATTTCGTCATTTACAAAGCACTGGTAACAGCTGGCAGCGGTCAAAAAGAAGCTGCCACTGAGTTGCTGGATCAGGCAATTTCTATGGACCCCGAGTCTCAATCTGCCAAGATGAAAGATCGCATTCTTTCACAAATTGACTCTCTGGCAACCAAGTCTTAATTCCTAAGATACTGATATCCATACATGCAAAAAAAAACGGGAGCCAATAGTGGCTCCCGTTTTTTTATCCCTTTTAAACCTGCCCAGCAATCAAGGCTTCCAATGAAGCATCACATCCATTAAATGTTTGAGAGTCGACTGCAATAGTGCCGCCTTTTTCGGGCAATAAGCATTGCTTTCATCTTCCATCATATAAGCACTTTGGGCGAGCTCCATTTGTACCGTATGTACATTACTTTCTGGCTTACCGTAATTGCGAGTAATGTAGCCCCCAACAAAACGGCCATTGGCTACCCACTCAAAATGGTGTTGCGAGGCCAGTACACCTTCCAATCGCTCACCAATCTCATGAGCACAACTTTCGCCACGAGCAGTACCCAGATTCAGTGTCGGCAATTCGCCATCAAAGAGGCGCGGCACATGGGAGCGGATTGAATGGGCATCGTAGAGCAGACAGTAGCCGTGCAAAGCTTTCACTCGCTCAATCTCTGCAGCAAGTGCATCGTGATAAGGCTGCCAGTAGGTTTCTATGCGAGCCGGCAACTCGGCAGAATCGAACTCCCGCCCTTCGAGATAAAGCGGCTCATTTTCAAAGGTGATATCCGGACAAGTGCCGGTAGTAGCCTGCCCCGGGTAGAGGCTCTCACCACTGGCCGGACGGTTCAGGTCCACCACATAGCGGCTGTAGTTGGCCTTGACCACCGTAGCGCCCATCTCTTTAACAAACTCGTAAAGCTGTGGAATGTGCCAGTCAGTGTCTTTCAGGCTGCGGGCAATGGGTGTCATCCGTTCCGCAAGGTCAGCCGGTAACTCCAGCCCGGAGTGGGGCATGGAGACGATGAGGGGAGAGGTGCCTTGATGTAATTCATAGATTGCGGACATTCTGAGCTCCGATTGTAGAGGTCGGACGTCGGACGTCTGAAGTCGGACGCACGCGGCTGCGCCGCGAGTGGTATACAACAATGTAGATCAGGCTTTAGCCCGCCAAGATGCTATCCAGATAGCAGAGCTTGGCGGACTAAAGGGCGACCTACAGGGCATCGAGCAAGCGTCAGACGTCTAGCGTCCGACGTCAGGCCCGAGAAAGGCGTTAGCCTTCGAGATTTACCCTTCCAGATAAGCCCCAATCATATCGCCAAACTTACCACCATCAATCAACGCTTTCACCGCATCAATATCTGGCTTGAAGTAGCGGTCCTGATCCCACTCGGCAGCCACTTTGCGAATTTCTGCGTGGAACGCTTCCAACTGCTCATTGGACTTGAGCGGGCGACGCAGGCTGATGCCCTGGGCCGCTGCCAACAACTCGATTGCCACGATAAAGCGTACGTTGTCATTCATGATACCCAGTCGACGACCGGCGTAGGTCGCCATGGACACATGGTCTTCCTGGTTGGCAGAAGTCGGCAGGCTATCCACTGACGCAGGGTGGGCGTGGGACTTGTTCTCACTGGCCAGTGCTGCAGCGGTTACGTGGGAAATCATAAACCCGGAGTTGAGACCAGCATCCTTCACCAGGAACGGAGGCAGCTGGCTCATGCCGGCATCGATCAACATGGCAATACGACGCTCGGACAGCGCACCGATTTCGGAAATAGCAATCGCAAGGTTATCTGCTGCCATCGCTACCGGCTCGGCGTGGAAATTACCACCCGAAATCACACCAACTTCCTCGTCAAATACCAGCGGGTTGTCAGTCACACCGTTGGCTTCAGTTACTAGCGTCATGGTGGCGTAACGCATTTGGTCCAGCACTGCGCCCATCACCTGGGGCTGGCATCTCAAGCAGTATGGATCCTGAACTTTGGCACAATCCGAGTGAGACTGGTTGATTTCACTGTCTTGTAAGAGTTCGCGGTATAAACGCGCTGCTTCGATCTGGCCCGGCTGACCGCGTACCATGTGAATTTCGTGTACGTGCGGAGAGCGTGCAGACAGGCTGGCCTCGGTGCTCAGGGCACCGGCTACCAAAGCCGCGTTGAAGTTCACTTCAGCTTCAAACAAGCCTTTCAATGCCAGTGAGGTGGAAGTTTGGGTGCCATTCATCAGCGCCAACCCCTCTTTGGCTGCCAGCTCAATGGGCTGCAGGCCTGCTTTAGCCAGCGCATCTTGAGCTGGCATTACCTTACCATCCCAGATCACTTCGCCTTCACCAATCAGCGGCATGCTCATATGTGCCAGCGGCGCCAAATCGCCGGATGCGCCCACTGAACCCTGGCTTGGGATCGCCGGCACCATACCAAGGTTGATCATATTGATCATCAACTCGATCACTTCACGGCGAATACCTGAGAATCCGCGCATCAGTGAGCCGATTTTCATAACCGTCATCAGACGAGCGGTATTCTCATCCAGGTTTTCACCAACACCCGTGGCGTGTGACAGCACCAGATTGCGCTGCAAGGTACCGAGCTGATCGTGGCTGATGCTAGTCTGGGCCAGACGACCGAAACCGGTATTGATTCCATATACGGTAACGCCGCTCTCGATGGTATCAACTACACGTTGGCGAGACTTTTCCACAATTGCCCAGCGGCTCTCTTCCACCTTGATTGTTACCGGATTGCGGAAAATATTGCGTAGATCGGAGAGCGTCAGCTCACCTGGAATCATGTTCAGTTCAAAAGACATCTCTTTCATTCCTCAGTTTAATACCTCGTCATCCCCGCGCAGGCGGGGATCCATGGTGGACTCCCGCCTGCGCGGGAAAGGCGACTAGTTCATTAATTCACTAACAACCGTTTTAAAATTCTCTTCAATGCGCAGCTCGTCAAAATGTTTGCCATTGGCAACCACCAACTTGCCGCCTACAAATACGTCGCGCACCGGATTGCTGTCGCAACCAAAAATCCAGCTGTCCAGGATGTCGTCCCCCTGGCGCCCCATCAGGCGAGGGTGCTCAGTATCCAGAATCACGATATCGGCACGACAACCAACCTCCAGCTGGCCAATGGCTCGGCCACAGGCTTGGGCTCCTCCTGCTAATGCCGCATCAAACAGGGTTCGACCAGTACTGGCTCCAGCACCGGCGGCCAATACATTACGACCGTTACTGGTCAGGCGCTGGGCGTACTCCAACCAGCGCAACTCTTCTGCAGGACTGATGCTGACCTGACTGTCCGAGCCGATACCAAAATGACCACCTTGCTTCAGGAAGGAAGACGTAGGGAATATTCCATCGCCCAAATTGGCCTCGGTCGTCGGACAGATACCCACCACTGCCCCACTGTTTGCCAAGCGAGAAATTTCCTCGCTGGACAAATGGGTTGCGTGAATAAGACACCATCGTTGATCAACAGAAAAATTGTCGAGCAACCACTCCACCGGGCGCTTACCGCTCCATTCAAGACAACCTTCAACCTCGGGAACCTGCTCTGCAATATGAATATGCACAGGGCCCTTTCCCTCAGACAAAGAGCTAAAACCGGCCAGCACTTCTTTCAATAACTCCGGTGTCACAGCGCGCAGCGAGTGCGGTGCAATACCGACAACGGCATTGGCATCCTCGGCCGTGACCTTTTGCAGCTCACGAACAATTTCAAGAAACTGCTCGGCGTCATTCAGGAATCTACGTTGCCCCGGCACTGGCTCCTGCCCACCAAATCCGGCATAGCGATAGAGAACCGGCAGCAGGGTTATTCCAATACCGGAATCCTTTGCCGCCTGCAGACAACGCAGGGTCATTTCAGCGCGATTGGGATATGGGTTGCCGTCGAGGTCGTGATGCAGATACTGAAATTCAGCCACATTTGTGTAACCAAATTTCAGCATCTCTACATAAAGCTGTGCGGATATTGCCTGCAACTGATCAGGTTGAAGAGTACCGAGGTAGCGGTACATCGCCTCTCGCCAGGTCCAGAAGCTGTCGTTAGAGGCACCGGCTTTTTCCGCAAGCCCCACCATCGCCCGCTGATGGGCATGAGAGTGCAGGTTGGGCATACCGGCGAGCGCTACGCCTGACACTCGCTCCACTTGCGAGTCGGTTACATCGGTACGGATAGCGGCAATATCGCCGCAGCCGTCTACGTCGATTTCTACGTTACTGGCCCAACCATCGGGCAATAGAGCTTGTTCCAAATAAAGTGTGCGCATAGTGAGCATGCTTCCGGTAACAACTGACAACCAGTTTCCAGTGACTACTATTCGTAGCTGGGTTTGGCCTTTATTGCAGACCAAAAGAACGCCAGACTTGAATCTCAATGAAGGAAAGTCTAGCATAGAACATACATGTATATACAACCTCGCATTTACAAAGATAGATTTGAGCCTGCGAGATTGTCGAAACTTTAAAATAAGGTTCCCTGAATAATGACCCAAGCTCGCTGGAACACACTCTGGATCAACGCCCGCATCGCCACCATGACTGAAAATGGCGAGCCTTACGGGATGATCGAGAACGGCGCCATTGCCGTGGAAGGAGACCGCATAGCTTGGTTGGGCAACATGGACCAATTACCCGGAACAGCCTCTGAGTTAGCGCAAGAGGTAACTGACTGCCAGGGAAAACTGGTAACACCCGGCCTGATCGACTGCCACACCCACCTTGTGTATGGCGGCGATCGCTCTGAAGAGTTTGAAATGCGCCTTAATGGTGCCAGCTACGAAGAGATCGCCCGCGCCGGAGGTGGTATCGTCTCCACAGTAAAAGCGACTCGTGCCGCCAGTGAAGAGGAACTGTTTCAACAAGCCTTGCCGCGACTCAAGCGATTGATGGCTGACGGAGTAACTACCGTTGAAATCAAATCCGGCTACGGTCTGGCTCTTGAGCATGAGGCCAAGCAGTTGCGGGTTGCCCGCCGCCTTGGCGCTGAGTATCCGGTGTCAGTAAAAACCACCTTCCTCGGTGCCCACGCTCTACCGCCAGAATATAAAGACCGCGCTGATGATTATATCGACCTGGTCTGCAACGAGATGATGCCGGCCATTTATGCCGATGGGCTGGCCGATGCGGTGGATGCCTTTTGCGAAGGAATCGGGTTTTCAGTCGAGCAGACCGAGCGTGTATTCCATGCCGCCGAGCTGCAAGGCCTGCGGGTGAAACTGCACGCCGAACAACTTTCCGACCTCGGCGGTTCTCGACTGGCAGCCAAGCACTGCGCACTCTCAGCGGATCACCTCGAATACCTTAACGAAAGTGACATTGCCAAAATGAAAGCCAGTGGCACTGTAGCGGTTCTGCTGCCAGGTGCTTTTTACTGCCTGCGCGAAACCAAACTGCCCCCGATTCAGGCACTGCGTGATGCCGGCGTTCCAATCGCAGTGGCCACCGACTGCAATCCGGGATCATCGCCGGTGGTATCGCTGCTGCTGATGCTCAGCATGGGTTGCACCCTGTTTCACCTGACTCCGGAAGAAACCCTGGCCGGTGTCACTCGCAACGCCGCAAAAGCACTCGGGGTAGATCGCGAAGTGGGCACACTGGAGGCAGGCAAACGCGCCGATCTGGTGTTGTGGCGCGCCAAAAACCCGGCTCAACTCAGTTATTTAGTGGCAGACCTCCCCTGTGAGCAGGTATTGTTCGCGGGTGCTAAAAGGAGTGTCGAATGACCATTAACAACAATCAAAAGCAAGAACCCAACCTGAGCGCCCTGCCCCGCAATACAGCGGTACCGCTCTACCAACTGATTCAGGACTCCATTATTCAGAAAATCCGTTCTGGAGAATGGGGCAAAGGCGAAAAGGTTCCTTCGGAAAATACCCTGGTTGAGGACCTTGGCGTAAGCCGGATGACCATTAACCGCGCCTTACGAGAGCTGACCCAGCGCGGTTACCTTGAACGGGTACACGGTGTAGGAACCTTTGTGGCAGAACCACCTCGCCATGCCAGCCTGATTGAAATTCAGGATATCGCTGACGAGATCCGCGCCCAGGGGAAAAATCATCACGCCGATATCTGGCACATCCAGGCCGAGCAGGCTCACGGGGATGTAGCTGAACGCATGGAGGTTAAACCCGGTACCGAGGTATTCCACATCGTGATGCTGCACTTTCAGAACGATGTACCGATCCAGCTTGAAGAGCGCTGGGTCAACCCGAGCATGGCACCGGAGTTTTTGACAGCAGATTTTTCTGCCACAACCCCAACCCAGTACCTGATCAACCTCTATCGTCCCGACGAAATGGAGCACATCGTTCGCGCCATTTTGCCCGACGAAGAAATGCAGGAGATGCTCGCAATACCATCCACGGAACCGTGCCTGCGACTAAGTCGTCGTACCTGGAAAAACGGAGCCGTGGTGACCTTGGCTGACTTCACCTATCCGAGTACGCGGTATGACTTGGGAGCGAGGTACGCAACAAATAATTGATTTTCGGGGTGATTTGTTGGATCTAAGTAGGGTCGCATGTCTGACGTCGCACGTCGCACGCCAAACCCAACGTGCACAACCAACACTCCTGTGAGCACTGACAGTTTTGTGCTCCGAATTTTCAGGGTCTAGTCGAATTATTTCGTAGTCCTGAGCCGCTTTTAGCGTGCGACGTCCGACGTGCGACGTGCGACGTGCGACCGCTTGGCAAAAACACTTTCGTCCAACTTTTAGCACACAAAGAGTTTAGAGAAATGACCAACAAAATCGGCAACCGCCACGATCCAAGCCGCAAAATTGCGGCGCCTACCGGCACAGAATTAACCTGCAAAAGCTGGCTTACTGAAGCACCATTTCGCATGCTGCAGAATAATCTGCACCCGGACGTAGCTGAACGCCCGGAGGATTTGGTGGTATACGGCGGTATCGGTCGAGCTGCCCGCAACTGGGAGTGCTACGACAAAATCATCGAAGCCCTGAAAGAGCTGAATGACGACGAGTCACTGCTTGTGCAATCCGGCAAACCAGTTGGCGTGTTCAAAACCCACAAAGACGCTCCGCGTGTACTGATTGCCAACTCCAACCTGGTACCGGAGTGGGCCAACTGGGAGCACTTCAACGAGCTGGATCGTAAAGGCCTGATGATGTACGGCCAGATGACTGCCGGCTCCTGGATCTACATCGGCTCTCAGGGCATTGTTCAGGGTACCTACGAAACTTTCGTGGAAGCCGGTCGCCAGCACTTTGACGGTAACACCCAAGGCAAGTGGATTCTCACCGGTGGCCTCGGCGGTATGGGCGGCGCCCAGCCACTGGCCGCAACCATGGCCGGTTACTGCATGATCGCAGTGGAGTGCGACGAAACCCGCATCGATTTCCGCCTGCGCACCCGCTACGTCGACAAAAAAGCTTACAGCATCGACGAAGCGATGGAGATGCTCAACGACGCGCTCGCTAAAGGTGAAGCTATCTCCATCGGCCTGCTGGGCAATGCCGCCGAGGTGTTCCCGGAGATGGCCAAGCGCGGCATCAAGCCGGATCTGGTCACCGACCAGACCTCTGCCCACGACCCTGTCAACGGTTACCTGCCACTGGGCTGGACCGTAGAAGAGTGGCGTGAAAAAGCCCAGAGCAACCCGGAACTGGTCGCGAAAGAAGCACGCAAGTCCATGGCAATTCAGGTTCAAGCCATGCTGGACTTCTGCCACGCCGGCATTCCCACCGTGGACTACGGCAACAACATCCGTCAGGAAGCCTACAACGAAGGCGTCAAAGACGCGTTCGATTTCCCCGGCTTTGTTCCCGCCTACATTCGCCCACTGTTCTGCCGTGGCGTAGGTCCGTTCCGCTGGGTAGCACTTTCCGGCGACCCGGAGGACATCTACAAAACCGACCAGAAAGTAAAAGAGATCATCGCCGACGATCCGCACCTGCACAATTGGCTGGATATGGCTCGTGAGCGCATCAGCTTCCAGGGACTGCCGGCACGTATCTGCTGGGTCGGACTGGGCCTGCGTCACAAGCTGGGTCTGGCCTTTAATGAGATGGTTAAAAACGGCGAGCTGAAAGCACCGGTTGTGATCGGTCGCGACCACCTCGACTCCGGCTCCGTTTCGAGCCCCAACCGCGAAACCGAAAGCATGATGGACGGCTCCGATGCAGTTTCCGACTGGCCTCTGCTTAACGCCATGCTCAACGTTGCCGGCGGCGCCACTTGGGTTTCCCTGCACCACGGTGGTGGTGTTGGCATGGGCTACTCACAACACTCTGGTGTAGTGATCTGCTGTGATGGCAGTGACGAAGCGGCAGCGCGTATCGAGCGTGTACTGTGGAACGATCCGGCGACCGGTGTTATGCGTCACGCTGATGCGGGTTACGAAATTGCCAAGCAGTGTGCCAAGGAGCACGGCCTGAACCTGCCGGCCATCGACCTGGATTGACACCGATAGTCATTCCTCTGAAGGCAGAAGAAAAAGGGGCAACCAATAGGCTGCCCCTTTTTTATGGTCAGTGATTTCATCTGATCACCACGCTACCTTGATATATTCACACCACAACGCAAAGCGTATAGGTCACCATTACTACGTTCGAAACCCGATTATGACTCTCCGCCAGTAACCCTGGCAGAGGTAAGTCACGTCTCCACAACGCCTCAGGCATTCAAAACGAGCCAAATGTCCTTCCTCTGCCAATTTGACAGATCTGGCTTGCAGATCTATAGCAGAAGGGTCTGTACGTTTTTTGTACACAAATAACCGTGACTGGGCATGCTATGAACATCATGAACAGGCTATCCAAAGAGATTTCGAGGGCGGTTAGGCTGGAAGTCGTATTACTGGCAGCAATTAGTGGTGTTTGTTTTACGAATTCGGTGATCGCTGAAGAGGCCGAAGATCAGGGAGAGAAAGTACTGGAAGAAGTCGTTGTGATCGGCTCACGCATAAAACGGCCAGTGGATGATACCGCCCTGCCCGTAACCCTGTTCAGCGCCGAGGATGTCAAACTGACTGGCGAAGCCTCTGTTGCGGAAGTACTTCGCCGCCTGCCCTATAACTCCTTCGGCTCATCAACCCCTACAGGAAGTGGTGGTTCAACTGGCCAGCACGTCGCCACAGTTGATTTGCGGGGCCTTGGTTTCGGTCGGACGTTGACACTACTGAATGGCCGCCGCCTACCGCCGGACGGCACTTTCTTTGCGTTCGACACTAACCTTAACTTTATTCCATCAGCAACGATTGAACGTATCGAAGTACTCCGCGGTGGCGGCTCACCAGTGTATGGATCCGATGCCCTGGGTGGCGTTCTCAACGTAGTGTTGAAGGACAATTACGAAGGGGGCGAAGTCAACGTGCAATACGGCAGCCCCTTTGACATAGGCGGAGACGAAGTGGTGGTCGGCGGCCTCTACGGCCTCAACTTTGATCGTGGCAACCTGACTATCTCTGCCGAATATCGTGATATCGGCAATACCCAAAGGGGCGAAATCAGCGCACTGGCAGCCGGGCCCGATTTGGGATTCGGCTATATCAGCAGTGGCTTCCCCACAACATTTAACATTCTGGACGCCTTTGGCGATGGCACTGATATATCCAGCCCGTTGATTGCAGCGCCCAATTGCGACCCATCACGGATCCGCTCAACGGCGGGAGCCATCATCACCAACCCCGACACTATGGAGACCATCACTTACGCCAACACCACGGAGTGCCGGTTCAACAATAATGACGACTTCGACTTCACCGCAGACACGGAGTTGCTATCTCTCTTTATGCGTGGCAACTACGATCTCAGCGATTCGATGACCCTGTTTGCCGAAGTGCTCTACAGTGAACTGGATACAGATTCCAATGAAGGTGCCCGAACCATTTTCGGGTTAACCATGGCCAGCACCGACCCGAATAACCCAACCGCTGCGGCCACTCCGTCCAACCCGTTGTTTGGCGTCACCGGGCCCCGGAACCTCAGCTTTAACCTAACTGCCCCTACACCAGGCCTGAATATTGTTGAGACCGAACAGATACTGGCAACCATTGGCCTGACCTGGGAAACCAGCCACGGAACCCTGGAAGCCAGCTATAACTGGAGTGAATCGGAAGGCGATCAGACCTTCGCCAATACCCAGTCGACGGCTAACATCCAGGCCGCTATCGACAGCGGCATACTCAACCCGTTTGGAACTGCACAGAATGCCAGAAGTGCATTCGCCAACGGGGCCAGCGCTTTTCTTCGTCACAGCATCGGAGAACTGGAGGTCTTCAACATCAACTGGAATGGCGCCATCACTGCACTGGATTTAGCCACCGGCACGCCGCTTTATTCCATTGGCTATGAATATCGGCAGGAATCTTATTTCGAAGAGGGCTCTGGCGACGGGTTCGGACAGGGTTTTAATGACGGCTTTGCCCTGCCGGCCGACAATGAGAGAAACGTGGATTCCGTATTCACTGAGTTGATCATACCCCTTGGCCAATCACTGGAATTTAGCTGGGCTGGCCGCTGGGACTCCTACGACTTACCTGATTTCAGTGAACTTACTAATCGCTATGCCCTGGCCTGGCAGGCATTGTCAGGACTTAATATCCGCGCATCACTATCGGAAGGAATTGCAGCACCCAATCTGTTCTTTGTCGGCTCCGGCACAACACAATTGGTTACCACAGCGGTAGACACCCTGCGCTGTAATGAGGCTGGCAACGACCCTTCCGACCCCGCCTGCCAGCCAGTCAGCTTTGTACAGACTATTAAAGGCGGTTCCGCCCTGGCACCGGAAACGGCAGACAATTACAACCTGGGTTTCTCATGGGGGATCAACGACAACTGGACGCTGTCAGTGGACTACTGGAAGGTAGAACTTGAAGACCAGGTGGCCAATCTCAACAGCGGAACAGTGCTGGAACTGGAAGCCTCAGGCGCCGACTTGAGCTCCTATGGAGTGTCAGTGACTCGCGATGCCAACGGCATGATCACCGCGCTTACATCCGGCTCCACGAACGTGACCGGATTTGAAACGGACGGTTATGACGTAGGCGTCACTTACAACAATGAATTGGCAGATATCGGAGAGTTTTCTTCCTCTCTGCTGTTTACCTGGATTGACTCCTACGACCGTGCAGCTGCACCCGGACAACCAGTGCTGAGCGCTATTGGATATCGCGGCCAGGCAGGTTCACTGCCAGGAGGACCTGAGTACAAAGGCGTTTGGAGCAACAATTTACGCACTGGCAACTTGCTTTATAACGTAGCACTAAACTTCCTTGACGGTTACGACGGACGTACTCCCGAACAGGCCCTCATACAACAGGTTCCGCCTATCGGCGACGTCAGTAAATTTATCACCGTAGACGCTTCAGTCACCTGGAGCGCCACTGAACACAGCGACCTGTACGTTGGATTCCGCAATATCCTTGATGAAGAACCCACCGTCAGTCGTACCATTTTTGGCACCGGTGCTTTTGATCAGGCCAACAGCTCCATTTTGGGAAGGGTTTTATCAATCAGGTATACACATCGATTCACCGAGTAATAGAGTCACACTTAGTCGCTTCGCCACAAAGGCTGAGTGTGACAACGAAGAGAGCAATCATGCAGTACAAATCAACCTGCACTTTTTTGGTGATGGTGTCTTTCTCATTCCTACTGATTTCCTGCCAATCAACCGACACTCGCACAAGCCGTTTCAAAACTGCAGAGGCAACATTACAGCAATGGCGTAAAGGAGATAAACAGGCTGATACTTCAGCACACCAATGGAACGAAATAGAAAAACAATTCGTTGAGATATATCGGGAAAACAGTCTGGATGAAATCGCATTCCAGTCGATCAGGCATATCTTCTTTGCCACCCGCGACCCAGCACTAAAAAAAGAACAGCTCAGATTGCTGACCAACTATCATACTGCCAATCCGGAAGCCGCCACCCTGTTGACTGGACCAATTGGCCCGACGGTTTTGACCCCTGAATACATCCATTTCTTTGAAACATTTATCTCAAAAGAGAGTCCACCAGAATCCCGCATCAGCGCCATGATCGCATTGGCGCAAAGTTACGATGCCGTATTAAACGCCAGAGCAAGTTTCATGCGATCACAAAAAACGGCGGAGCAATATCTTCTGGAACAAAGCCAGATCCCCCCTACTGACTCAGCACTGAAAACCTTTCAACACTGGATGACAAGTGACACACATCTATTGAGTAAACAGATTCGCACACTGGCCAACCGTGTTTTACAAGAGAATCCAAAACTGGAATTGCAATACTATTCCCCCAGCAAGGGGCTCAGATATATTGCCCAAGCCGGACAAATTGCAGAAGGTCTGCTTAATGGCCTGGCGCTGACACCAGGCTCGCCGGCCCCGGACACTGTACTAACCACTCTGGATGGCCAAGTTATAAAGGTATCCGATTACTCTGGCTCAGTAGTGATGCTCGACTTCTGGGCCACATGGTGTATTCCATGTGTCCAATCAATTCCGCATCACCGTCAGCTGGTTGAGGAACTCTCAGGCCAGCCTTTCCTGCTTATCACCATCAGTGTCGATACAGAGCTGCAGGACGTATCAGAATTCCTCGCAGATCACGACATGCCGTTCATTAATACTTATATAGGCCCCGACAGCGATCTGCTCTCTACCTGGAACGTGTCTTCCTACCCAACAGTTTTCCTAATTGACCAAAGTGGCAAAATTGTCATGCGACACCAAGGTAACACTGAAGAACTGAAGCGTGAAATCAATCAACTGCTCATTAGCGATGAATAAACTACAAGAGGTAGTAAAAATAAAAAGGAGCCACAGGAACTATGGCCCCTAAAACAGGTTTAACTAAAAGATTAAAACATTCCGGTGATACGTAGTGAGAATGCGCGACCGCGTGGATAGATGGTGAATTTATTCACTTCAAGCTCTTCAGGTTCACCCTCAAATTCTGCATCTAGCACTTCGGTTTTCGTCTTGCGTTCCCGGCGCCACAGCTCATCTACAGTCAGAGAAACCCTTACACCGTTCAGCCAGTCAGGAGTTTCAAACAATCCATCACTGCCAAACTCGTAGCTCATTGACATATTGATTGCCTGGGCAGGTTTGGTTACATCGCGGTAACGAAAGTGATTCCAAGTGGGCTTGCCGTTCATATCGTACCCGGCAAAACTCAATTTCTGTCTAACTACAGCTGTCTCCTCTTCATAGGCTGTCGACAGGTTCACACCAAAACCACGATAACTCCAATTGACATCAACTGATCCTTTATTTTCAGGGAGCGCAAAAACCCCATACATATTAAAAGTTCGATCCATTTCATCCACCGTATTCACCGGCTTGCCAAAGCCCATATCCTCATAGGTGCCTGGGTGAAGATTCGAATTACACATATCGGTCTGTTCACACAGGTTGGAGCGGATCACGTCGTGTTTATTGAGGTATTGGTGCCGCCAAGTGACAAGCCAGTCGCCCAAGTCAGAACTGAAGTTATAGCTTACTTGAAGGTCTGCACCGCGACTGTAGGTATCACCCACATTGTACAAGCGCCTATCCAAAATCAGGTCACCTTCATCCAATGTACGCCACCCCAAAGATACATCCCTGTGCTTTGGATTATTTTCCGGATCGGCAAAGGCCATAAGAGGATTTCGTGCGATATTTTCTGGCAATAGTGTCTCTGCTGTAAATGCATTGACGGAACTACCAAAAGCCGGATTGCCAATTTGGTCTCTTGCCTCCGTCTCTGTGATATCGAGTTTGATATCTAATCCCTCAAGAAACGTGGGTGTAAAAATAAAACCCAAGGCCGTTCCATAAGTGCGCTCCGCTTTAAGATGATCATTACCTTCCGTCATTTGCCAGATTTCACCAAATACCGGCTGGCCCTGCCAGAATGGCGTACCCTCATTTGGAATCAACCAGTACATAGATTGAACCTCCCAACTTTGGGGAAGTGCGGAACGAACGGCTTCCGGTACTGACAGGCTGTAGGTTCGATTAAGCCGAACAGTCAACCAGTCTGATGGGGACCAATTAAAACCGGCTGCCCAGTTTTTTCCGCGCTCTTCGACATTTGAGTAATCTTCAAGGTTCGCTGACGCACTGAACAGCAGGTCTTGCACCATTGGAATTCCCATTTCTTCACTTACCAGGGGAACGGCTATTTCACCCCCAATAGATTTAGTGCTTTCGCCATACTCCAGATCATAGTCAGTTATTTGAGACTGGCCGTCGTTGTCAAAAAAAGCATCTGACTCAAAGCGGCTATTATTATTGAACACTTCATTTTCCTGCTTGCGCCAAGCCAGGGAAAAACTGCCACGCACATCACCGGCAGGCAACTCAAACAAACTGCCCTGAATATCCAGGTCAATGTCCTTGGATATACTGTTATTGTGGGTGTGTAAATAGGGGGTCATCGAGCCTGTCGCAAGGTCATCAAGACTGTCGTAACCCAGCAGGGGATCATTGAAGTGCGTCCCGGTATAGACCTTTTCACTGCCATTCATGTAATAACCATCTACCAGGCTATTGAGCCCTGTCGGCCCTCCTCGCATGACCTTATTAAATGTATCTGAATCGTTCTTACCGAGATTTACCCCAAACCCCAAACGGGCGACCCAGTCTTCGTGGAAATCCCAGGTAAGATCACCACTTAATGAGTAGGAGCTTTGTCTCACGACTTGCGCCTGTTGTGGAAATCCAGTGTCCCAACTGTAATCGAAATTGGTCAGGAATGGATTGTTTGGCGAATCGTCTTTTACGTAGGCGTTTGTGTTGCCGTAAGCAGAACTACTGACTTTATCTGTGGCACTGTAATCCAGACTCAAAGAGAGCTGGATATTCTCCCGAAGCGCCTGATTTAAAAATAACGAGGCGCCAATCGTCTCATCCTCAGGGGATAGTGAGTGCCCCTGGAATGGCACATATGTGCTTTCCCCCAATTGGCCGCTATCGTCCAGATCATACAACCCCAGTGGCTGCCCGTTATACATCGGCAGCTGCGCTTGACTGACCGGGGTATAGCCTGCCGGCATTTGCGGAAGTGGCACACCGTCTTTATAGCGATAATTACTATTCGGTAGGGAGAGTGTAGCCCTATCCGTAATGATCGTTGCATCTACCCAGGCACCCCCTTCATATTTTTCGACAGCCAATTCCAGGCCTCCACTGAGGCGCTCATTCAAACTGGCATTGCTCGTCTCACCATCGCCATCCACATCCCTAACCCACATCAATACTGACGCGTCATTTGTACCGTAAGGAATGTTTCCGCGAATATTTCCCGGTGAGGATGGATCTAGTGCAGGGGGGCTGCCTGGATTTCCTAACCCCATACCAAGACGCTGACTGCCCTCTATTTGCTTCTGGGTCTGATAACTTAGAGTCCCAGTCAGTGAGCCATTTTCCCAGTTAATTGTATGCCCAAGATTGAAATTGTATCGATCTCCACCACCTTCAGTGGTGCCAGCATACGTCAAGGTAAAATCAGTGCCTTCGTACTCCCGGTTGGTAATGATATTGACCACACCACCTACCGCATTGGCACCATAAATAGAGGCCGCACCGTCAAAGAGAATCTCAATTCTCTCGACCCGCTCGACAGGAATATTGCTGATATCGGTAATGCCACCGAACAATCCGCCTCGAGCCGGCCGACGACCATTAATAAGAATCAGAGTGTACTGTGCCCCCAGCCCCCTCAGGTTAACACTGCTACCAGCAAAGGCATTGGGTCCCATACCAAAATCACTGTCCCAGGCAGTATCTGGAAAACCAGACCCGGTATTGGTGGGGGCATTAATATTTTGTGGCAATCGGCGCAGATACTCATCCAGTCGAGTAGCACCACTTCGTTCGAGCTCGGCACGATCAATCACAGTCATTTGGCGCGTCATCTTTCCAGGATCGGTAATCAATCGACTCCCGGTCACTACAATCTCTTCTACCTTTTCCTCATCTTTTTTCTTCGCTTCAGAACCCTCTTGGGCTTCTTTAATAATCACCAGATCTTCTGAATTGTATTCATAGGAAAGGCCAGTACCCCAGAGCAACTTTTCAAGTGCGTCATCAAGAGTATATTCACCTTTCAGCCCGGATACTTTTGTGGAAACTGCAACCCCTTCCGAAAATACAATCTGGACACCGGACAGTTCAGATAATCTTTTTGAAACCTCCTGTATACTCTGGCGACTGACTTCCAGCTCCATCAAACTGCCTTTATCGGCCAGAGTGGAGGTCGCCATCAAAAAGATAGCGGCACTGACGCCTGAACACAAAACGTTACGTACAAACGGATACTTTTTCTCTTTCACTTTACCCACCTACCCAAATATATTGTTTAATTTCCAATTATTGGGAAAGCAAATATTGATGCCTTCCACAAAGTAGACGAGAAGCGACATGCCAACTCCCGAATTTTTTGAAACTTTTTTAAATCCAACATACTAATTATTGGAAATAACAATACGATCAAAATGGTGTGTCACTTTCAAGGAGTAGGATTTCTCCAATCCTTTTAACGCTGAAGAAACCCTATCAACCCGAAGAGAAGCATTTATTGGCTTACCCATCAACTCAGCCTCTTCTATAAGGATCTTTTTACCCGTATATCTATTCAATTCATAAACAACTTTAGAAAGTGGCTCACCGGAAAAGTGGATGACACCTCGAGTCCAACTTGTGAACTTATCAAGGTCCACTTTATGTTCTGCCATCAAAGATTCTGCCACCGCGCTATAAGTCACCACCCAACCAGCAGAAACTTTTCTCTGATCAAATAATGTCTCTCTATCTTCAACTCCAATTGCAGGAGCAGCAGCAAATATCTGTTCATCAACATCATGCAGAACTACCACACCTTCCGTGACTGCCAACTGAAATTTTTCCGGCTCTTTCCGCAGTACAAATTCCGTCCCCAATACTGAAACCGCTTTATCCCCCATCACAACACTGAATGGTCGTTCAGAATCGGCTGAGACAGCAAAATTTGCTTCGCCACGCTCCAGAAGTACTCTTCGACTATCCGCCCTGAAATCGACCAATAGCTGTGTTCCTGTATTCAGGATGATTTCGGTACCATCGCTTAGCAACACCTCTTTTTGCTCACCCACTCGCGTCACATAACGCGCCAATTCTTCAGCCTCTCCATTCTCATCAAACCAAGGCTGGATCGGCAAAAGCACAACCGCCAGTAAAATCATGGCGGCTGCAGACAGCCACGGCCAGATCCGTTTCGGCGAGGAAACGACCTTACTCTCGACAGCTTCGTCAAGCCAAGTCCGTACATCTGTATCTGTTTCTAACCCCTGGATATCGGCTAGCATTTCACAGGTTTCCATCACCTCTTTGGCAAACTGTTCATCCGACTGGCACTTTCGTTCAAACCACTCAGCATGATCTTGTTCAGAAACCTCATCGAATAGTTTTCTAGCACTGTTGGCCACCAGTACTTTTCTGAATTTAGTTGATGTGCCGCTCATTTTGCCTCTCCAGCCCGGTCCAACTTATCCCTGGCAGCTTTCAGGCGCACTATCGCGTGCCTGAAATAATGTTCTGCCTTTTTCTCTGTCAACCCTAAATGTTCAGCAATCTGTCGATAGGACATGTATTTGAATCGGCGCAACAAAAATACTTGCCTCCAGGACGGCTTCAGGTCAGCCAGAACCTGTTTGTAAACTTTGAGATAGCTGTCCAGCATCACCAGGTCCTCTGGGGAATCCTGATTCCATTCATCTTCTGGAGTACTGTTATCTTTCTCAGATTGGAGGTATCGAAACTGAACCTGTTGACGACGCTGTAAGTCCACAATCAGGTTGTTAGCCATGCTAAACAAGTAAGCCCGAATGTTATGCTTATCTTTATCTTCACCTATCCAGAATTGGTCTCGGGCCGAGATTTTGGCAAATACCTCCTGGGCGATATCCTCTGGATCTTCACCAATGCCTAGTGTACGCCTTCGAACAAAGTTGACCACGGCATGACCGTGCTCGCGGTATAACTCCAGCAGAGGCTGTGACCTGGAGTCATTCTTCGTTCGAGACAGTTTAATTACCTTACCTGTTGACCGATTCATTCGCTGCTTATATTCATATAACTCTCCTAAAGGGTATACGAATAGCCCACCTCCAACTCCCGAAAATTTTTTCCCTTCATCCGCTACTTACTACTCACCATATAAAGGCAACAAGCACATCAATCATCCCTGGGCAGCTTTTACCCTGGCCATTAGTTAATTGGTAGTCAAATTGTAGATATAGACCCTCAAAGCGCTTTGGTACCTACCTTTGCCTGCATCGCACTCTCTACAGACAGCATCGCCCCCTCAATTACTTTATCCATAAAGCATTTTTTCTTACTTTTTAACAACTTACAAACCAACCTAATTGACCTTGATCACCACTTGTCACATTACGGATGTTACAATTTGCACTTTGACTGAACTGCCCTGGGAAAAACAGCATGACCACCCGTACCGATGATCTACGGATTCGCCACAGCCAACCACTGCTGGCACCAGCAATTCTCAGTACTGAATTGCCATTGCTTGATGAAAGTGCTGAGCTGATAGCTGAATCCCGGAAAACTATCGAAGATATCCTCAGCGGCAAGGACAAACGACTGCTGGTAATGGTTGGTCCCTGCTCTATCCACGACCCCAAGGCAGCCCTTGACTACGCCCGTCAATTGAAAGAAGCCGCGGCCGAATACAGCGACGAGCTGTTCATTGTCCTGCGCGTGTACTTTGAAAAACCCCGCACTGTTATCGGCTGGAAGGGATTGATCAACGACCCTGACCTGGATGGCAGCTTCAAAATCAATAAAGGTCTGCGCATGGCAAGGCAGCTACTGCTGGATGTTGCTGAACTGGGCCTGCCTGCCGCCTCTGAATTTCTCGATACCACAATAGGTCAGTACTACGCCGATCTGGTCAGCTTTGCCGCCATTGGTGCCCGCACTGTTGAAAGCCAGGTACATCGCGAGCTGGCTTCCGGGCTGTCGATGCCGGTAGGTTTCAAGAATCGCACTGATGGCGATATACAGGTAGCGGTAGATGCAATCCGCTCTGCCAGCCATTCCCACTGGTTCCCATCGCTGACCAAAGAGGGCTCTCCCGCAATCCTTGAGACCAGTGGTAATGAGCACTGTTACCTGATCCTGCGTGGCGGTAACGTAAGTGGCCCAAACTTCGACGCCGATGCCATTGCAGATGCGAAGCAAAAACTGGAAGGCGGCGGTGTATCGGCAAGCCTGATAGTCGATTGCAGTCACGGCAACAGTCAAAAGGACCCCAGCCGTCAGCCAATTGTTGCAGAGGCCGTAGCTCAACAAATAGAGCGGGGAGAGACTGCCATTCGCGGCGTGATGCTGGAGAGCCATCTCGTAGGTGGCAGTCAGAATCAAACGTCAGGGCAGGAACTGGTATATGGTCAGAGCATTACCGACGGCTGCCTGTCACTTGAAGATACGCTGCCGGTCTTGAAACGGTTAGCACAAGCAATAAAAAGCCTATGAGCTTGTCGGCTTTCAAAACACCTGAAAAAATGCCCCGGAATTCACGGGGCATTTTTCATTACAATTTCAACTTAAAATCATTGTGAATTTTTTAACGGCTCCACAAGATAACCTTTTTCTTTTAATAATTTCAGAACCCCATCCTCACCCACCAAGTGCGCAGCGCCCACCATCACAAACTCAATGCCTTCTGCATCAAACATAGCTTCGATTTGAGGAATCCAATTGTGATTTCTCTCAACCAGAAATTCATCGTACACATCCGGATATTCTTTAAATTCGTCAATGGTCAATTTTTCCAGCGTATCAAAATCACCCGTTCGCCAGGCTAACCTCAGGTCATTCCATATGGTCTCGGTCTCCGCCATCTTTTCGAGAAAATAGCCAACATCCTGGTCAAAGTTTTCGTCTGGATCTTTACTCAACAATGCCAACTGTTGCTCGATAGTCTCAAGGTGCCCAAAACTTTTCTGATCTTTCTTGCCTTGGCGGGTATAAAACTTTTCAACACCTTCAGCATTCACGAGGCCCTTCTTCACCATATCCATTTGATAAATCATCAAGATCGCAAAATTAGGGTTCATAGCAGATAATTGTCCGAGTGGCAGCCCCAGTTTTGTAACTTCCTCAGTCAATTTTTTACGATTCATTTCAGACAGAAGATCCAACCAGTTTTCACCGCTTGTATTCATCATCAGGGCAGCCATTTTCTGCTGCATCTGAGGTGAGTTCATTGCCTCTGTATCCACTTCAAAGACCAGCTTTTGGGAATTCTGATATGCAGTATCGAAAACAGTCGGCAGTGGATAATCATTTTGGTTAAGTACATGGATCGTCCCTCCCACATAGACCACTTCGTCACCTTTGGTCACTTTCCATACGGGAGATTCCGCTGAGGCTACAACGGGCATCAGCAGTGGCAAAACCATCAGAGAGCGCAAAAACTTGATATAAGACATCTCGACTCCTTTGAGAATAGTTTGAAACAAATGTTGTCCTGCAACTGATAGTAGCACCGTTCTCGATTAAAACCATGAACCAAGCCAGGCTTAATCCACAAAGCCGTTTGCAGGAATGGTGCTACAATTCCGCACCAAATTATCACCTGATCACAATGAGCTCTTATGCGAACCTTTGTCCTTCGTGCCCGCGCCGCTTCCACTGACAGCCGCAAGTTGCTGGCCAGCATCGGCGACAGCGCCCATCCGGAAGTGTTGGCACACAGCCTGATGAACGCAATTTTCACCGCCCAGTCTCATCGCGATGACGTTGCAATGCATCTGGTACTGGAGAGCACAGCGGACTTCTCACGCACTATCAGCTTTACCGCCAGCGAGATGCGCGATATAGGTGGCTTCCATGAACAGGCGCTGCTCACTTTGGTTGCCAAAGCACTGGACGCCTCAGTCGGCATGGCAAAAGAGACAGATAAACTGGTGTCACCGGGCATTCGGGTGCGAACCCTGAGCTTTGAGAAACTGGTGCAAGAGCTGGCGGAGACCCACCAGCTGTATATCATGGATAAAAAAGGCACCTCTATCCGCGATATTGAGCTCCCAGATAACCCGTGCTTTTTATTGACCGACCATATTCCAATGCCGAAAAAGAGCTTCAACAGCCTGAAAAGACTCGGAGCCGAAAAAATCAGCCTCGGCCCCAAAATGCTGTTTGCATCACAATGTGTTGTGTTAATCCACAATGAACTGGATATACAACTCTAAAACACTGGCTGGGGCTGTCTTAACAATCCTTTACACGCGCCCCTCTTGTTCAAAGCAAACAACTTTGTAAACTGGACGATCTTTGATCAGCAGCGGGCTGATCATATATAAAAATACCGATTATATTGGAGAGGTAACACCACCCATGCGTAATGTTATTAAACTGCTGTCTGCTGCCGCCCTGCTGGGAACTTTCGCCATTGCCCCCACCACCTATGCCGCCAAGCCGGCGGAAGACAGTGTAGTCTCCAAAAATTTCAAACAAGTGGGTCGCACCCTGCGCGGTTTGCGCTCCGCAGAAACCGCTGACGACGTTGCCAAAATCCTCACCAAAGTTAAGAAGTTCAGCGAGAAAAACCGTGATGAGATCCCAACTGTTCTTGGCGCTAACTCTCCCAAACTCGCTGATTACACCAAAGGGATGGACAACTTTATTGCCAAGGTTGACGAGGCATTGAAGCTGGCTGAGGCGGGCGATAAAGATGGTGCCATGAAGATTGTCAGCACTTTCCGCGAAACCAAGCAAAAAGCCCACAAACACTTCGAAGTAGATTAACTCCAGCATTCACATCCAGTTATGAGTAATCAGCAACCTCGCTGGAGCTGGGATCTTCTGGTGCGACTGATCCACTGGTCAGTCGCTACCCTGTTCCTGGCTAACTATTTTTTCACAGAACCGGGATACGAATTGCACACCAATTTTGGCTGGGCCATTCTCGGCTTGGTGATTTTGCGGATACTTTGGGGCATCAGCTTTGCCAAAGGTCCCAACCACCTGCGCAACTTTGCTCCAACCCTGACTGGTGCCCAGCACCATCTAAAAGAATTGAAAACCCGTCAACGCCCGCAAAAAGTAGGACACAATCCCTTTGGAACTATCGCTATCTACCTGATGTGGTTTGGCCTGAGTGCAGCGGCATTTACAGGCTGGCTACAAGATACCGACTGGGGCTTTGATAATGGCGCCGATCTCTGGCACGAGTGGATTGTAGATGGGGTATTTCTTTTGGTTGTCGTTCATGTGTCAGCTGTTGTGCTGACCTCATTGTGGCTGCGGATCAACCTGGCCAGGGCAATGGTAGTAGGCCGCCTGAAAACTGCGCCAGACTCAGACTCGCCGCTAGGCTGACACCTATCGCGCTGACGGTACTGACTGGGGGTCAGCCCCACTACCTGCCTGAACTGTCGAATAAAATGCGCCTGATCGCTGTAGCCTAACTGGTTGGCAATATCCGCCCCCGATTCTGTTGAACTCATCAAAAGGTGCCGCGCCTCGCCTATCCGATAGGCGTTGGTGCACTCTTTCGGAGTAATGCCCAGTGAGTTGCGAAACATCCTTTCCAGCGAACGCCGGCCAAGCGACAGCTGCTCCGCTACGCTTTCAATGCCAACCATCCCGCGGGCATCAGCCATAAAACCAAGCGCTTCCATGACCGGCGATGCCAGCTCGTAGTCGCTGCGCAAATGCCGCAACAGCCAACTCTCAACCCGCACCACCATCTCCTGAGCGGAACTGGCCTCGGCCAACTGCTGATGCAGGGCGCTCACCCCTCCGCAGCCCAATTCCGACAACAGCGCATACTGATTTTTCAACTCGACAACCGCACCCGACAGCGCAGCCGCTCCACCCGGTTTAAAACGCACCCCAAAAGCCTGCACTTCACCGCTCATTTCCAGCGGTAATGTTCGCGTGTGCGAACCAGTATACACAACTGTCTCTTGCCAACTCTCACCATCGATGACCAGTCGCCCACCCAGATGAAACACAATGCCAGAGCCGTTCTCCGGGTGAAGCAACTCATGTTGGCAGCGGCCATTATCCGCGCGCCTTAACAGCCAGTAGTGGCACACAAACCGACGCAATAGCGGCGCCGCAGGGAACCATTGCAGGCCTAGCGGATAGGAGGCATTCGCCAGACGTTCGATGTGTGGTTCAAGCTGTCGCAAAAATACAATCCCCGCCGCATAAATATCGCTATGGTGAAGCTCCTACCCACTCTATCAAGGTAAAAACATGACAAATAGATTGATTCGATGGTTGATGCCGCTCTGCCTAATCGCAGCATCTCAATTCGCAATTGGTGGTGAGAGAAAGCTCGACACTAACCTGCAGGCAGCCTACCTCGACGCCTCGCTCACTCGGCCGGATGGCAGCCGGTTTACCCTAGCAGATTACTTGGGCAAAAAACCAGTCTACCTGAAAATCTGGGCCAGTTGGTGCGCGCCCTGTCGGCAGCAGATGCCCCAGTTCCAAAAGAGCTACGAGCAGTATGGCGACCAGATTGAGTTTATCGGCGTCAACCTCGACTTGAACGACAGCGCCGAGGCGATTGATGATCTAGTGGAGCAGCTTCAACTGACACTACCCATGGCCGCAGACAACCTGGGCGAGCTGGCGGCGGCTTTTAACACTCTGGAAACCCCCGATCACATCCTGCTCGACAAGCAGGGACGAATCCTCCACCGGAGTCACGATGCCACCCCTGCGCTGGAGCGAAAGCTGGCGTCACTTACCCAAAATGCCAACAATGGCACTGTCGATCTGAAACTCACCAGCAACCGTCCACAGGCGCTGTTTTTTACCATTGCCTGGTGCGATCAATATTTTCAGGAATCACACCCGGCAATGGCACAGAGCTGCATTCAGGCTCAGGCAGCCATCAACGCCCTGCAACTGCGCCACCCGGAACTGGACTGGACAGGAGTGCTGTCACCTCTGTGGACCAACCCCGAGATGCTGTCAGACTACCGCGAGCGCCATAGGGTCAACCACCCGCTTGTGATCGATAACGGCCAGCGTACATTTCACCGGTTCGCAGTGAAAGATGCGCCAACCCTGCTGATTACTCATCGCGGCCGAGAGGTTCTTCGAGTGTCAAACCCTAGCCAAGTGGACCAGCTTTCCCAGCAATTGTCCGAGCTCAAACCCAAGCTCGCCCCCTGAAACTCGGCTGGCCTGGACAGCCAGCGGACTGCTCTCAGCCGCTGGCGTTCACGGGTCTTGCCCTGGAGCCGACAAACAACACCACCGCAATCACCAGAACCACCACAGGTATACAGATTAAATTCATTCGCTCCCAACCAAGCGATGCCTCCAACCAACCCGATGCCTGTGCCGACAAGGCCACCATACTGAATATCAGGAATTCATTTGTTGCCTGTGTTTTTGGCTTTTCTGAATCACGATATGACCCGGTCACCATATGGGTGGCGCTGATAAACATAAACGCCCAGCCAACCCCCAACAGCAGAAGCGCAGCAGAAAAATGCCACTGGCTCTGGCCATTCAGGTTGATGGAAATACAAGCCAGCAACAGCAAGCCACCAACTGTGATCATAGGTATTGTTCCGAAGCGGGCAATCAGCTTGCCGGTAAAGAAGCCGGGAATAAACATTCCCAAAACATGCAACTGGATCACTCCCGCGGCCTGCTGAAAACTGAACCCACAACCCGTCATCGCCAAAGGTGTTGCCGTCATCAAAAGGTTCATCACTGTGTAACTGACCATCGCCACCAGTACCGATACTATAAATACAGGCTGCCTGATAATTTCCATCAATGGTCGAGTCACTTCATCAGCATGGTCGGTTCTACGTGCTGGAAAACGTACAAATATCAAAACCGTAATGGCCAGCATGTAGAGAACCAACAAGCCCCAGAACGCCCCCACAAAAGGTGTATCGGCAACCAGGCTCTGACTGTATACCGCCAGGTTTGGCCCGGCGATAGCCGCCAGAACACCTCCGGCCATGACAATGGAGATGGCTCTCACCTGCTGCCCCTTATCACTCAACTCTACCGCTGCAAAGCGATATAGGGTGCCAAAGCCAATGCCAATTCCCAACATAAAGGTCCCAACACACAAAAGAGCAAAGGCCTCTGTGTACAAAGCCCGAATACAGCAAATCGCACCGAGTATTCCGACTATGTTGCCCAACACAAAACCACGCTTGCGACCCACTTTATCCATGATAAATGAGGCGGGAATGGTGGCGCACATCAAGCCCAGAAACTGCATTGCCACTGGAAAAGTGATCAATGCTTCATCGGGCGCCAGCCATTGGCCAATAAGCGCCGTGACTGAAACCAGCAGTACATTGCCAGTGGTTAACAACGCCTGACAAAGTGAAAGTGCCAATACACCCGGGTTCATGGTTCATCCCTTTTAAAAAGCGCCAAGTGTACTGTGTTTTTTAACCACCCGTGGAAGTTGTGAGCATAAATGGCAATCCACAATTTCGTGGGATGGTTTCGATGACAAACTGTGGATAACCTTCTCAAGCCCAGGCGGGGCAAAGGCTCACGAGAACTGGTCACTTTTTCGACAGCACAAATAGGCTATGCTTTGCCCATGGCAAAGATACTGGTTTTTCAGCACGTTCCTTATGAGCCGCTCGGACTGCTCGACCCGCTATTGCGAGAACACCGTCATCGCATTCGGTATATCAACTTTGCCCGAACCGATGCAGAAATTCCGCCTCTTAAAAATTACGGTGGACTGATTGTATTAGGTGGCCCGATGAATATCGGTGAAGAGCATCAATACCCACACCTCGAACTTGAAAAACAGGCACTCAGGGAAGCGCTGGAATTAGAGCTTCCAATACTGGGTATCTGCCTTGGAGCACAACTACTGGCCAGCGCACTGGGGGCGAGAGTTTATCGAATAGAAAAGCCAGAGATTGGCTGGCATGAGCTACATCGCACTGATAGAGGGTCTACCGATCCTGTCGCCTGCCATTTCGAAAAAACCGAACAGATATTTCAGTGGCACGGTTATACATTTGAGCTGCCCAAAACTGCCGAGCTTTTATTACAGGGTCAGAACTGCGTTAATCAGGCCTTTCGGGCTGGCCACAATGCCTATGGCTTTCAATTTCACCTGGAAGCATGCCAACAATTAATTCGACGCTGGGTAAATCTTCCCGCTCACAAAGACGAGCTGGCAACTCTGGGCGGGGTTACCGCACAACAGATCAAAGAGGCTACCACCGAACATTTACCTCGCAGCCAGCAACTGGCCAACCAGGTATTTGGAGCCTTTGTTAATTTGCTGCCAGCTGTTCGTCGGCAGCATCAAATTGGCTCTCGCTAGAATTAAGAACTTATCAGTCCAGTGATTTTTTAGACAAAAAAAACCTGCTTTGCAGTAATGTGACTCACTTAAGAAGTATCGTCATTCCCGCGTAGGCGGGACTAAGCATTGAGCGCCGGAGGCGATAATCCACCATTTTGAGTACTTTTCGAAATGGATCCCCGCCTACGCGGGGATGACAAGTACTTCCGATAACTTAAGTGAACAGTATTACTGTATTGCAGGGCTTTTTCACATCACGAATACGTAAGCTGTTATTCCATTCCCAACTTCAGGTTAGCAGGAACAGCCACATCAATCAGTTTTGGTTTTGGCAAGTTGAGGCTATCCATAATTTCGGCATAACCTTCTGCATCGCTAACCTGCAGACGCGGATTAAAGCGCTTCTCTTCACCGATGGTGCTAACCGTCATACCTTTGTAGTCGTGCCCCGGATATACCAGAGTCTCTTCCGGTAAGGAGAGCAACTTGGTGGTGATGGAATTAAAATGATCGGCAGAATCACCATGCTGGAAGTCGGTACGCCCGGTACCGCGAATAAACAGGGTATCTCCGGTAAACAAATAGTTCTGTCCGTTATTTTCCAGCAGGAAGCAGTAGGAATCGTCGGTATGGCCCGGGGTGTACAACACCTTCAGGTCAATGCTGCCGACAGAGATCACATCACCGTCGTGAATGCGTTGGTCCACTCCTTCAGCGGCAGACTTTTCACCTTGAATTACTGTACAACCGGTGGCCTCACGCAATTTGCCAGCGGCCGTTACATGGTCTGCGTGAACATGGGTTTCCACGGTGCTATCCAGAGTCAATTCCAACTCTTTCAGCAGATTGAGATACAAATCCACTTTTTCCAATACCGGATCAATCAACAGCGCTTTACCGCTATCGCGATCGGCAATCAGGTAAGTGTAGGTATAGGAAACCTCATCGAACAATTGACGGAATAACATAGCTACCACTCGCTCCTGTTATAAAAATTCTTGTACTAATGTAATTGAAACCAAGCCGACCACGCAGGTGGCAAAAATTTCCTGCAATTTAGGCCCTGATACCCATCGAGTAACCAGCGTGCCAATAATCATACCTGTCACTGCACCAGCGGTGATTTCCAACAGCACCGACCAGTCGCTCATTGGCTGCAACATTAAGTGAGAACCAAAACCCACGGTGCTCACCACTGAAATAACCAGCAGTGACGTCGCGGCGGCACGCTTCATGGCCATTCCGACAAACAACGTCAGAATCGGCACCACGAAAAAGCCGCCACCAACTCCAAATAACCCAGACAGCAGCCCGGTTGCAGCACCGGTCAACGCCAAAATACTCCAGCTAACTTCGCGCTGCTGGGGCAGTGGCTGGTCATTTTTCACCGCTTTGCGATGACTGCGCGCCTGCAGAATCATCCGAACAGCAATAAACAGCGCCAGCAACGAGAATCCAACAAGCTTTAAACGCTCGTCCAGCTGCATGGACAACCAACGTCCCACTGGCGCCAGTAACGCACCTCCGGCAATCATAGCCGCCGCTGTGCGCCAGCAGATCAACTTTTGCGGCAGACGGGTTGCCACACCAACCATGGCACTGATACTCACTACACCCAGCGACATTCCCGCCGCATGACTGGTGCTGTACCCGAGTAGCAACATAAAAAGCGGTACCGCAAATACGGCACCGCCCGCGCCTGTCATGCCCAATACCAGGCCGACAATAGCACCAACTGCTAATTCCACTGTTTGATACTGCTCAATTAAACAGCGAACAGTCAGACTTTAAATTGCGTCCGATCACGCAGTCAGTTCCACTTCGCTATTTTCATCCTGAGGCAAACTGAACCAACGCAACGCTTCGGCACTTTCCGGCAGCTCCAGAGTGTAAATCTCGCCATCGCGACTGCCACGAGTCAGCTCCTGCTCAGCCAGCGCCATAAAGTGTGACAGCGGCTGTTCTTCTTTGCCCAACTTGTTGGCAGGAATCTGGAACTCACCAGACTCGTAGCTGATGTCCTCAAGACTTACAGAAATCGGCATGCGACGGTTTTGGTACAACCAAACGCCGTGGGCCTGATCAAAGCGGTAGTATGGCATCAGCTTATAGCCGTGTTCAGCGACCAGCTCAACCGCACGCAGAATGTACTCAAAAGTCTCTTCATCAATGAAGTAGTTGAAGTTCATTCTCACCCAGCCCGGACGCATTACCATCAGGCCATTGGTCATTTCCGCTTCCAGCGCCTTGCTGTATTCCATATCCATACCAAGCAGTTCATGGCCGTAAGGACCGGCACAGGAACAACCACCGCGAGACTGAACACCAAACAGGTCGTTGAGCAGCGCTACGACAAAACCGTAGTGCAGGTACTTGCCTTTGTGCTTCAGTTGCAGGGAGATAATGGACAGGCGCTCGGCATCCGGGCAGCCCAGAATTTCAATATTCGGGTTATTGCGCCAGCGAGCGATAGCACGGGTCACAAAATCGTGCTCACGATGTTCGATCTCTTTGGTGCCCACAGCCGCCTGCAGCTGGAATACCAGACCGGTACGGATGGACTCAATAACCGCCGGGGTACCACCCTCTTCACGACGCTCAAGGTGATCGGCATACAGGTGATCTTCGGGAGTCACATATTTCACGGTACCGCCACCTACAATTGCCGGCACGCGGTTGGTCAGCAGTTGTTTTTTCACAACCAGAACGCCAGGAGTACCCGGACCGCCAACAAATTTGTGCGGGGAGATAAACACAGCGTCTTTGTAAGCGCCTTCATCGCCGTTCATATCGATGCCAACATAAGGAGACGCCGCCGCATAGTCCCAGAAGGAGATGGCGCCGTGGTTGTGCAACAGCTTGGCGATAGTATCCACATCGGTTTTCAGACCGGTCACGTTGGAAGCCGCAGAGAAGCTGCCGATCTTCAGCGGACGATCTTTATAGCGAACCAGCTCTTCTTCCAACTTCTCGAGATCCATTGCACCACTGTGCTTCAGCGGAATAGTTACCACATCGGCAATACTCTCGCGCCATGGCAGCTCATTGGAGTGGTGCTCGTAAGGACCGATAAACACAACCGGGCGTTTCTCAGCCGGAATCTGGTCCAGAAATCCATATTCATCGTTGAGATTAGCCGGCAGACGCATATTGAGGACATCAATCATCTTGTTAACTGCTGCGGTAGCTCCCGGGCCACAGAAAATAACCAGGTCATCTTCACCACAGTTCAAAGACTTCTTGATGATATCGCGAGCCTGCTCACGCAGCAGGGTAGTCTGCATACCGGTGTAGGAAGTCTCAGTATGAGTATTGGCGTAATAAGGCATTACTCGTTGCTGGATAAAGTTTTCAATGAAATCCAGTGAGCGGCCAGAGGCAGTGTAATCCGCATAAACCAATGGCTTAACACCAAAGGAGGTTTCAATCTGCTGCCGTTCACCAATGACGGCCTGGTTGATGTAATCAATCAGTCGTTGCATATCGCTTGTATCCAGAAAATTAGATGAATTCATGTCTATATTTACAATTGGGTGAAATTTTAATCCAAAGTTGCGGGAATTTTGTTGCTATTTATCCCAGAAGACCCGCCACCCTGTTAACGACAGATCTAAAATGACACCACAAACAAATACAAAACACCAATATAGGCACAAATATTAGAAAGTGATACTTACAAAGCACAAATATATAGTACGTGCATACTAAATATAACTTTCTTGATGATCTTTTGTCACATTAGCTGCACGAAAGGAAACTTTGTTCCTGAAATGAGCTATTATGCAAAACAAAGACATTAAAAATTGACCCGATGAGCCCTTCAAATGGATAAATTCGACAAAGCAATCCTCGAAACACTTCAAAAAGATGCAACCCTGTCTGTTGCAGAAATTGCTGACCGTATCTCACTCTCCAAAACCGCTTGCTGGAGACGTATTCAAAAGCTGGAATCGGAGGGGGTAGTCAAGTCCCGAGTTGCCCTTTTGGACCAGGACAAACTGAACCTCACTCTCTCGGTGTTTATATCTATCCGCACCAACCGGCATAACGAAGAGTGGTTCAAAGAGTTCCGTCGCGTAGTCACCAGTATCCCGGAAGTACTTGAGGTATATCGCATGAGCGGCGAGCTTGACTACCTGGTGCGCGCTGTAGTAACCGACATGTCCGGTTTTGACAAACTCTATCAGGAGCTGATCAAGGCTGACCTGTTTGATGTCAGCTCCAGCTTTGTGATGGAAACCATCAAGCACACCACAGAACTGCCTCTGGATCACCTGTAATTCACACTGACGATCTAACCGGTCTGCGGAGAAACCCCAGGCCGGATTTGCATAATAACTTAAAGCAAAGGACCTGCAATGTACTCCAACTACAGCCTTCTTATTTGGAGAAACCTGCTCAGACAACCTGTAGCGTCTGCCATAAATATCCTGACTCTGGCCATTGGCCTTACAGCCGCTACGGTAGCGATTATTATTCTGTACTACCACTTAGGCTTTGAGCAGCAATACCCAAATGCCGACAACATCTACCAAATACGCCAAAAAGCAATCCTCGCTAACGGAGAAATCTATGATAATTCAATGATTAATTACAGATATCATCAGCAGATTCAACAAAACTACCCTGAACTCAACTCCACTCTTTATAACTACAGCATTTTCAGGGAACCAAGTGAGCCAAACTCAAAAATCCAGCTGAACGACTTTGATGTCACAGAAGAGTCTTTTCTAAAAGCCGATCAAAGTTTCTGGAGATTTTTTGAGATACCCTTTATAGCGGGAGATGCCGATACTGCACTGTCACAACCCTATACCCTGGTTATAACCGCATCATCGGCCAAGCGACTGTTTGGTGACCGGGAAGCACTTGGACAAGTGATACAACTTCATAAGTGGCCAATGAAAATTGTTGGCGTTATCCCCGACTTTCCAGAACAAACGGTATTAAACCCCAACCTGCTTTCTTCTGAAATCCATTTTAGCGGCCTGATTATTTCCGCCTCATCAAAAGAAATTCCTTTTGGATTCTACAAAAAATCCACAGAAAACTGGAGTGACTCTGAGCATGTCCATTCATATATTGCGCTTCCACCTGAGGGTAACACCAAAGCTCTCGAGCAGGAATTCACATCCCTTATCCTTGGCAACCTCCCCAAAGGCTCAACTCCATTCGCAAAAACAGAACTCAAATTAGCTCCACTGAAAGGACTCCACCTTAGAGAAAGCATTCAGTCAAAGACAGGGTTAAACATTAACAGCTGGAAATTTCTCATAATCATGTTATCAATGGCTGCTGCAATACTGTTAGTTGCCTGCCTCAACTCAACCGTAATAAGCACAGTCCTTTACCAACGCAGAGCTATCGAAGTCGGCATTCGAAAAATATCAGGCGCAACTCCCACATCCATTGCCCGCCAATTCTTTTCGGAATCAATCTGCATTACTGTGTTGGCAGCTACCGTTGCAGCAGTCCTGATAGCTTTCTCCCTTCCATGGATCAATCAGGCAACAAATTCTGATCTTGGGAAAGTAACATTTTTAACCCCAACCTTTGTTAGCGCCCTAATGGCCCTCATTATATTCGTCAGCTTAGCAACATCCTGGTACCCAGCATATCGACTGGGAACAACACCTCCCCTCTTAGCGATTGAAAAGCAAGCCCACTCCAAAAAGAATAGCCGAATCATCACAGCCTTGACCATTTTACAATTTATATTTTCAATTGCTTTATTTTCCACACTGACTGTCATGAGCTTTCAACTGAAGCACATATCTCAACTGGATATCGGCGCCAATTTTGAAAACATAATTCATTTTCAACATGATCAATTCAATATTTTTTCCGAGAAAACAGCTATCACTCGAAAACAGCTTCTACAACACCCTGACATACTCTCAGCCAGGAGTATTGACCATTTTTATGGGCACCCTCTCCTTCAATCAAAAATAGAATTCTTTAACAACAACCTACCACCTGAGACCAAAAACCTCACCATGTGGCCAACCAACCCTGATGGATTTTTGGAACACCACCAAATTAACCTTCTGTCAGGGGAAAAATTCTCGAGGGCATCGCCAATCACATCACAAGATGAATACGTGAAATTTATGCAGGAAAACAAAGAGAATCTCGAGGCATTACTGACTTTACAAGGCCTCCAGAAGATAGGAGTAGCAGATCCAAAACAGGCTATCGGAGCAAAAATAACAAGCCCGAACGCTCAATCATTTCGCATTGTCGGTGTAATTAATGCCTTCCCAAAGGTCACCACTGAAAACGACCACTTGGGCGCAGATATAATCCCAGCCTTCCGATACCCTCACAGCTACAACTCAATTCGCTTCAAGGAAGGAACAAAGGAATCCGTTAAGCAATACATAAAATCCATAATTGAAGATCAGTCGGAAAGCACTGATGAGGTGGTTTTTATGGACTCCAAGCCATTTGGGCTCCAGCAACTTGAAAAAAACATATCCCAACCCATCTCCCACCTTGCCTCCCTGGGTATCGGTGCACTTGTTATTTCTGTCCTAGGCCTCTATGCCATCAGCCTCCTGAACGCCCAGCGTCGTTTTCACGAAATTGGCATTCGAAAAGTGCTTGGTGCTTCCAAAAAAAGACTGAGCGGCCTCATGGTGTTTGATAGCTGCAAACCACTACTGGTTTCCCTAATTATAGGGCTTCCGGTCGGCTATTTGATCAGCAAACAATTTTTGCAAGCCTTCATAGAACAACCCCCAATCGCCTTAATTGTTTTTGCATTAGTGCCAGCGGTCGTAGTATTAATCGCTGTACTGGTCACCCTTAGCCATTCACTCTCAGCGGCAAAATGCGATCCTGCAAAAGTGTTACGAAGCCAATGACGTCTCAGCACTCGAAAAGAACTGATAAGAATTGCAAAGAAATGCAAAACATCAAGAATTCCTTTAAGAGCTGGTCTAAAAAGTACATTAAGAACAAGGAACAACAACAAATGGACATATAGAATGATACTTCACGGCATTTGCACAGCTTGGCGAAACCTTCTCAAACAACCAGCTCCAACCCTAATCAATATTTTAACACTTGCTATAGGCCTTACAGCAGCGACTACGGCAATTATTTTCCTTTATTATCATTTGGGTTTTGAGAAGCAATATACTGACTCAGAGCAAATATATGGGTTAATTTCGTCCACCCCCACATCAACGGGGGAGCCGGCCGAATCCAGTAGAAGCATCTACCTATACAACAGACAAATTCTTGACAGATATCCGGATAAGCCATCTACAACATATGGATCCAATATCTTCCAAAATTCCATGGACGACCAATCAGACATTTATGTTGGAAAGAAAAAAGTCAATCGCGAAACCTACCTAAAAGCGGATGAATCATTCTGGAATATATTCGATATCCCTTTCATTGCCGGAAACCCTGACACCGCTCTATCCGAGCCAAACACATTGGTAATGACTGAATCGGCCGCCAAACGATTTATCGACGATCAGGAACCGCTTGATAAAACCATAGACCTGAATAACACCCCAATGACGGTAGTTGGAGTCATTCCGGATTTCTCAAGTCAAACCATCCTGAATCCGGACTTTGCCAAAAATACTGCACTTGGCATGGGGAGCCCCGGGAAATTTAGTGGACTTATCATTTCCTCCAACAGCAAAATCGAAAGTATTGGTCAAAGAACCTCTCCGACTGAAACCTGGGGAGAAACGGAATTTGTCACCTCATTCCTGAAAGTCGCAAATACCTCAGAAGTAAATCGCATTAATCATGATCTAAATAAGCTTATAGAAAGTGACAACCTTCGACATCCTGAACTCTACAATAGATATGCCCAAGCCCCACCCAAACGCAACTTCTTTCTGGCACCACTTCAAGGCCTTCACCTTCGAGATAAAGGGCAGTCAAGCACAGCCATTAACTTCAACAGCTGGAAATTTTTAGTCATTTTGCTTTCAGCTGTATCAGTTATTTTATTTGTTGCCTGCCTGAACTCCACCCTGATCAGCACCACCCTTTATCAACGTAGAACTACTGAGATCAGTATTCGAAAAGTAATGGGCGCCAATCAATCAACAATTACTCGCCAGTTTTTTTCTGACTCCTTACTTACAACCTTACTAGCCACAACTTTTAGCGCAATCTTTATAAGCTTTAGCATACCTTGGATTAATACAACAATGATCACCGATCTTGATCATTCCTGCATTCTAACTCCAGAATTTATTGGTAGCATCCTCGCATTAGTGACCATCATCAGTATTGTTACCACTTGGTATCCAGCAAAAATTCTCGGAAACACCAGCCCATCAGCAGCTCTTGAGAATCAATCTGGCTCCACGCAAGGCAATAAACTACTAAACACCCTAACAATTACTCAATTTGTATTATCAACTACTCTATTTTCCGTATTTATCGTAACCCTGCTTCAGGTAAAGCATATTTCCAACCTGGACATTGGACTAAATTTTGAAAACATGCTGTCATTTACAGTATCATCCAATCCGCAATCATTCACAAAACAAGACATTATCAGAGAAAAAATCTCCCAGCATCCACACATACGATCAATATCTTCTGGCGATGCAATATCAGGAAGGGTATACACACCAGAATCAATAAAAATCCCTGGATTCAAAAACATAACCAATATCAATTCAATACACTTTAGTCACATAGACCCTAATATATTAGATCATTACCAAATTGAGCTACTGGCAGGTAACGATTTTTCTGACAAAATCAAATCCATGAATCAGAAAGAGCGCCTCAAATTATTTGCAGACTCAAACTATAAAATTGAAGTATTACTTACAAAACGGGGCTTAAAGAAACTTGGCCTCAAACATCCGAGCCAAGCAATAGATGCTGAAATTATTGACAAATCCGGCCAGAACTTCATTGTCATTGGAGTAGTTAACGCGTTCCCGGAAATAACTGTGAACAATCACTTCAACAGCACCGACGTTCTTTTTCCTCGTGGGGGCTACATAAACATGTTCTCTGTTCGCTTCAATCCTGAAAAATCCGGAATAGCTAGAAGTCATATCCATTCGGTTTATAAAGAGGTCCTGGGCAATGAACCAAAAATTGAATTTGCAGACCCTAAGCCGTTAGCACTAAGAAACCTCACCAAACAGCTATCTGAACCAATGAATCAACTCGCCCCTCTGGGCATAGCCGCTTTAATAATTTCACTCCTGGGCCTATATGCCATTAGCCTGCTCAATGCCCAGCGACGCACCGCTGAAATTGGTATCCGCAAAGTTCTTGGTGCATCCATTAAGAAACTGGGAGGGCTGATGGTTTTTGAAAGCTGTAAACCCCTGCTGATCTCTTTGATTATCGGGCTACCGGCAGGCTATTTAATCAGCAAGCACTTCTTGCAGGGTTTTGCAGCACAAGCACCTATTGCTTTAGTGGTGTTTGTACTAACGCCAATAATTGTGATGCTAATTGCAATTCTCGTAACACTTAACCATGCATTGCATACCGCCAAATGTGATCCGGCAAATGTACTGCGAAGCCAGTAATAGTCAACCGACTGACATCAAGCTATTGAATCTCTTTTTGGGAGCTGTTAGTTGTCATACTTTGTGTTTGCACTTCTTGCTCGAAAGTGAACTTTACAGCTGGATTCGCTCTAACCTTCATCGCCACCAAACCTATGGACAAATGACATGAAGGTTCTCAGCACATTTTTTGCTTCAATTGTTTTTGCCAGTATGAATGTCCTGGCAGACTCATCCACTATTGCCGAATCCTCCACCGGCACCAGCGCCCTTACCAAAGGCACCACCATTCCTGCGGTATCGATGACAAGTGTCAATGGTGACCAAGTAGACCTCAGCAACTTCAGTAAAACACCAACCATAGCCATTTTTTATCGAGGTGGCTGGTGCCCGTACTGCAATCGCCATCTCAGTGCTATCCAGGGCATCAAAGATGAGCTGAGAGAAATGGGTTACCAGATTGTTGCTATCAGCCCGGACAAGGTGGATGAACTAAAGAGAACCAGTGAAGGTCAACAACTGGATTACCAATTGCTGTCCGACAGCAAAGGCGACGCTGCTCGCGCTTTTGGTATCGCCTTTGATGCGGCCAAGGAATACAAACCCAAATACGGCGAACGCGTAGTGGGTATGCTGGAGAATGCCTCCGGAGAAACACACCACCAGCTGCCAGTGCCGTCGGTATTTATTCTGAAAAACGGAAAGGTTGAATACAGTTATTCCAACCCGGATTACACCGTGCGCCTGTCGGCAGATGAGTTACTGGAAGCGGCCAAAGCCAATCGATAATAAATGTCTGCAACTGGGGAGCATATCAAGTTGAGACGCTCCCCTATCAAGCTTTATCAATTTGAAACTGATACCTCAGCCATTTCGTTTTTGCAGCTCTCGATTTCTTCTTCTACTATCGACAGTTCCCATTTGTCATTACCAATATCGTGATCGTGCACAGCAGTCATCAAGTAACGGGTACAAGGCTTGATCAACAAAGTGTATTCCCGGTACCAGATTCTGCCATCTCCTTTGCCATAGGAGATTGAATTTTGATAAGAGGTACCTGTACCGTTTCTTGGTACATAATGATTCTGGGCACCATTAGAACGTTCGCCTGCATATTTGGTACTGGCCAACTGAAAGCGGTGAACCCCCGGCTTTAAACGGTAATAACTGGGTGTGCCGCCCTTACGCTTTCCATCTATACCGAGCATTACCACATCATACGCATAAGCACCATGCAATGAAGTATCCCTAGAGCCATCAAAGATTGCATATGGCGCATTTGACGCACACCCCGTCAAAACCAACAACAATGCAAAACCTACTATTTTCATAATTCAATTCCCTTATTATTTATTCGTTCCCAGGCTTTTTCGCCTACTGACATAACGAATAAAGAAGGAAATCTGGGAACTGACCATAAAAAAACCGAGCTTCATTCAAAGCTCGGTTTTTTTCGTCTCACGTCTCACGTCTCACGTCTCACGTCTCACGTCTCACATCAAATATGAATCGCATGCCCCAAAGTAGCCAGAGCCGCTTCAAATGTGCCTTCGGTGAGGGTTGGGTGAACGTGGATAGTACCTGCAATATCTTCCAGGCGTGCTCCCATTTCCAATGCCAGGGCAAATTCACCAGACAGCTCGGAAACATGTGCACCGACCGCATGAATACCGACAATAACATGGTTATCCTTGCGCGCAGTTATTCGCACAAAGCCACCGTCAGAGCCCGCATCCATTGCCAAAGCGCGACCGCTGGCCGCAAACGGGAATTTACCGGTAATAACATCGATACCTTCGGCTTTAGCTTCATCCGGGGTCAAGCCCACGCCACAGATTTCCGGCTCGGTAAAGCACACCGCAGGAATAGCCACCGGATCAAACACGCGGCGCTGGCCGGCAATAATCTCCGCCACCAACTCACCCTGCGCCGAGGCCTTGTGCGCCAGTAGTGGCTCACCTACCAAGTCACCAATAGCCCAGACATTTTTCATGGAAGTGCGGCACTGATTGTCGACTTTCACAAACGGGCCGTTCATGTCGACACACATATTTTCCAGTCCCCAGCCCTTGGTATTCGGGCGGCGACCGACGGTGACCAGCACCTTGTCTGCCAGCAGTTCCTGCTCGTTGCCGTCGGCATCGGTGTACTGCAGGTAGGTTTTGCCATCTTTCTCGACAGTCCCCTTGGCTTTAGCTTTCAGGTGTACATCGACCTTGTGCTTTTTCAACCACATTTCGATTGGGCGAGTCATCTCTTTGTCGTAGATCGGCAAAATGCGATCCAGCGCTTCTACGAAGGTGACATTGGCACCCAGTTTGCGCATCGCCATGCCCATTTCCAAACCGATATAGCCGGCACCCACCACCACCAGATTCTCCGGCACTTCGGTCAGCTGCAGAGCCTCGGTTGAGGAGATAACATTGCCGCCAAACGGCATAAACGGCAGTTCGGTGGAGACAGAGCCATTAGCCAGAATCACGTGTTCGGCAGTGATAGTCTGAACGCCATCAGCAGTCTCGACATCGCATGTTTTACCATCGCGAAACGTGGCCCAACCTTGCACACGTTCGACCTTGGCTTTTTTCAGTAACTGACCAATACCTGTGGTGAGCTTTTTGACGATACCGTCTTTCCACTCCACCACACCAGCCATATCCAGTTCCGGCTTGCTGGCGATGCTGATACCCATATGAGCGCCGTCAAAATGCTTGCTCATTTCTTCAAAACGGGTAGCCGCGTGAATCATTGCCTTGGATGGAATACAGCCCACATTCAGACAGGTACCACCGGGGTTGGCAGCTTCCACAATCACTGTATCCAGGCCCAACTGACCGGCACGAATTGCGGCCACGTAGCCGCCTGGGCCAGCACCGATTACCAGGACTTTGCATTGTTTTTTCATTGTGAAAAACCTCTTGGTTCGACGCATGGCGCCGGACGTAATGCACTTTGTATTCTCGTCATTCCCGCGCAAGCGGGAATCCATTGGCTCCGTAGACAGATGGATCCCCGCCTGCGCGGGGATGACGGAATATCAAGAATTAAATAAACAGGGTCGCTGGGTGCTCCAGAAGCTGCTTAACGCGCTGAATCATCTGCGCCGCATCGTAGCCGTCGATCACGCGATGGTCGAAAGACGAGGACAGGTTCATCATCTTGCGTACTACAATCTGTCCGTCGCGAACAACGGGACGCTCAACCATGTTGTTGGTGCCGATAATGGCCACTTCCGGGTAGTTGATTACCGGGGTATGCACCAGTCCGCCCAGCGGGCCAAGGCTGGTGATGGTAATGGAACCACCGGTCAGCTCGTCCTTGGTCGCGGTGTTGTTTTTGGCAGCATCGGAAACGCGCTTCATCTCGTTGGCCAGCCCCCACACATCAAGTGCTTCAGCGTGCTTGACCACCGGTACTTTCAGGCCGTCATCGGTCTGGGCAGCAATACCCATGTGAACGCCCTCGTAGCGGGTGATCACGTTGTTGGTGTCATCAAAGGTGGCATTGAACTGCGGGAATTCACCCATAACCTTGGATACAGCCTGCATGATGTAGGCCAGCAGGGTCAGCTTGGGCTGGTCTGCGGTGCGCGTAGCATTCATGTGCTGACGCAGCGCTTCCAATTCAGTAACGTCGATCTCCTCCACATAGGTGAAGTGAGGAATCTGACGCTTGGACTGCTGCATTTTCTGGGCAATCATGCGGCGCAGACCGCGCACCGGAATTTCCGTGGTTCCAGTCTTTTTGGCTTTTCCAGAGGCTTTGGCGGCAACTGCCAGCTTGCCGCCAGCAGCAATAAAGTTATCCAGGTCTTCGTGCTGAATGCGACCGGCCGGGCCGGTACCCTGTACATCGGCCAGGTCGATATTGGCATCCAGTGCGCGGCGACGTACTGCTGGAGAAGTGAGCACTTCTCCGGACGCAACCACCGGAGCTGCCACTTGCGGTGCCGGTGCGGTAGTTTGTTGGACAGGAGCCTGTGCAGCGGCAGGTGCCGGATTGGCAGCAACCACCGGCGACGACGCCTCCACAGACGGCGCATTGCCGGCGCCATCGACAGCAAACACAATCAACTCAGCACCAACAGCGATCACATCTCCGGCAGCACCGGCGAGAGATACCACAGTACCCGCTACCGGTGCAGACAGCTCAACGGTAGCCTTATCGGTCATTACATCGGCAATTACCTGATCCTGCTCAACCACATCGCCAACCGCAACATGCCATTCGGCAATTTCGGATTCGACCGTGCCTTCACCCAGATCCGGCAGCTTGAAGACAAAGCGACCGCCAGCTACGGGCGCGGCAGGCTCGGACTTTTGCTCGACTGGCTGGGGCGCTTGTTCAGGTTTTTCTTCAACCTTTAGCTCTGTCGCAGGTGCAGGAGCAACCTCGGAGGCAGCGGCATTACCATCGCCATCCACGTCAAAACGAATCAGCTCGGAACCAACTGCAATGATATCGCCCGCCTCACCAGCCAGGGATACCACCACACCGGCAACCGGTGCCGTCAATTCCACATTGGCCTTGTCGGTCATCACATCGGCGATGTGCTGGTCCTGCTCTACTCGATCACCGGGCTTTACGTACCACTCGGCAATTTCTGATTCAACGGTGCCTTCCCCAAGATCCGGCAACTTAAATACATAGTGACCCACGTTTGAGCCTCCGATTATTTGACGTCGAGCGTCTTATTGATTGCTTCCAGAATACGATCCTGGCCCGGGAAGTAGTCCCACTCCATGGCGTGTGGATAGGGGGTGTCCCAACCGGATACACGCTGGATTGGTGCCTCCAGACGCCAGAAGCACTCTTCCTGAACCTGTGACATGATTTCCGCGGCAAAACTGCCAGTACGGGTTGCTTCGTTCACCACTACACAACGACCGGTCTTGTTGACCGAGGCGGCGATAGTGTCGATGTCCAGCGGCACCAGTGTGCGAATATCGATAATCTCGGCATCAATGCCAGCTTTCTTAACCGCGGCCTCTACCACATGCACCATGGTGCCGTAGGTAACGATAGTGACATCGGCTCCGGCACGGATCACTTCGGCCTTACCCAGCTCCAGGGAGTAGTAATCTTCCGGCACCTCACCTTTCGGGTGTGTACCCCAGCTCACAGCTGACTGGTGTGGATTGCCGTCGAATGGGCCGTTGTAAAGGCGCTTCGGCTCCAGGAAAATCACCGGATCATCACACTCAATAGAGGCAACCAGCAATCCTTTGGCATCGTAAGGATTGGAAGGCATCACCACTTTCAAGCCCGGCACATGAGTGAAGCAGGCCTCTGGACTTTGCGAGTGAGTCTGGCCACCGCGAATCCCGCCACCACAAGGAGAGCGAATGGTCACCGGCGCAGTGAACATGCCATTACTGCGGTAGCGTAGCTTGGCTAATTCGGAAACAATCTGGTCGTAAGCCGGGTAGATATAATCGGCAAACTGAATTTCCACCACCGGGCGCAAACCGTTTACACCCATACCAATCGCAGTGGAGACAATACCGCCTTCGGAGATCGGCGCGTCAAACACGCGCTGCTTACCGTACTTCTCCTGCAGGCCGTGGGTCACGCGGAATACGCCGCCAAAGTAACCGACATCCTCACCATAGATAATGACACTTGGATCTTTGGCGAGCAGGTTGTCGTGCGCCGAGTTCAGCGCCTGAATCATATTCATTTTTGCCATAACGCTACACCCCCAGCATCTGACGTTGTTTGCGAAGATGTGGCGGCATCTCTTTATAAACCTGCTCGAACAGGGCAGCTGTGTGCGTATGCGCCATCTCGGGGTCGTTGATGTTGCCCATGGCGTCAACCTTGCGCCAGCATTCGGTCACGTAGGTCTCCAGTTCGGTAGCCAGTTCTTCGTGCTGCTCCTGGGTCCATTCACCAATACTGATCAGGTGATCCTTGAGGCGCTCAATGGGGTCGCCCAGCGGCCAATGTAACGGCTCATCTTTGGGACGGTAACCGGTGGGATCATCACTTGTAGAGTGACCTTCCACACGGTAGGTATACAGTTCAATTACAGTGGCACCCAACCCGGCGCGGGCGCGTTCGGCGGCCCACTGGGTAGCAGCGTAAACTGCCAGGAAGTCATTGCCATCAACCCGCAACGCCGGCAATCCGTAACCGATACCGCGCGCAGCAAAAGTGGTGTTCTCACCACCAGCAATGGTTTGCGGCGAAGAGATCGCCCACTGGTTGTTAACGATATTCAGGATACAAGGTGCGCGGTAGGTAGCGGCAAACTGCAAGGCATAATGGAAGTCGCCCTCGGCGGTGGAGCCATCCCCTGTCCAAGCCAGGGCAATATGATCTTCACCTTTATAGGCCGAAGCCATCGCCCAGCCAACGGCTTGTGGATAATGTGTAGTCAGTGGACCAGAGATTGAGAAAAAGCCTTTTTCCGCCGACGAGTATTTGATCGGCAGCTGCTTGCCCTGCATCGGGTCAAGCTCATTGTTCATCACCTGGCACATCATCTCGCTGAACAGGTCGGCTCCGCGAGTCAGAAAAGCGCCCTGCTGACGGTAAGTCGGGAACAGCATATCCTTGTCATCCAGCGCCATGGTAGCTGCGACAGCCACAGCCTCTTCGCCAGTACATTTCAAATAGAAGGACATTTTTGCCTGACGCTGCATTCGGAACATGCGCTCGTCGTATTTGCGGGTCAGCAACATGATGCGCAAACCCTTGCGCAACTCATCGGCATCTATCTTCGGACGCCACTCACCTTTGGCCTCACCATTGTCGTCCATAACGCGGATCAGGCTGTAAGCCAGATCGCGCATCTCGGCAGGATTGGTATCAACCGCAGGACGCTTTACGGCACCAGCGGTACCTACATCCAGATGGGAAAAATCAGGTTTGTCACCGGGACGAAACATTGCGTCCGGCACGTGCAACTTGTTCTCAGCGCTATGACTCATGCGAGTAGCCCTTCTATTCTCAGAACGTAATTTCTCTGCAGGGGGCTGCCAGTAAAGGCAGCATGGCTTTCGTCCGCTGTATTTAGCTTGGATCAGCGAGGTATTAAGCCGGCAGAAACTCTATTGGGGGATCAATTATTCTCGTCTGCCACAAACCTGTAAACACACGGAATGATCAACACACAACCAACAAAGATTCAAATTGGACACAAAACGGTCCACTTTGGACACAGAAAAGCTCAAAAGGCTGTTCGACTTTTAACCAACAGAAAACTGGGAGGCTGCCGAACAGCGAACAGCCCCCTTACAAACCATCAGTTAATTGCCAATGCCTTTAATCATATCCTTCAAGCGGCCCTTCTCTTCCTCAACTCGCTCTTTCACGTTGTCACGAAGTTCGTCAACCGCACCAGAGTTGGCAACTGCCTTTATCGCTTCTTTGTTAATGGACGATAATAGCTGCTGAATCACTTCGCTGGCTGAAGCCCCGTTGGATTTTTCACCAATTCCGGTGAGATGTATTTCCGGCAAAGTCACAGTGGTGGTTTTACCAGCCATCAGAGAGTTAGTGTAGTGAATCTGGCCATCGGCTACTTTCAAATCGCGAATAATCAGTTTTTTACCCGGCTCGGTAGACTGAGTCTCCGCCGGCTGGGAGCTACCCGGCCCCACGGCACTTTCAATATTACGTTGAAGCGCTTTAAGGTTGCTGCCTTTTGCTGTCTGTTCAAAGGTGATTTCGGGCGCCCTCACCAATACTCGCTCAACGAGAATGGTGTCTGACAGGATTGAGCCTATGTCCAGATCTACCTGCACCTCACCCAGCGAAAACGCTTTGGCATCGGAAAAGCCATTCGGGTTGGCTACCGCCAAATCACTGAGCCCTGCGCTGCCGCTCAAAAACGATAGGCTCACTCCACCCAATGTCACCTCGGTTTGGGTAAATTCCGGCCCCAGTGTCTCAACCGCTTCCTTCACTACGCGGTCCACATAAGCCAACGAAATAATTACCGCCGCAACAATTACCACCACAACGCCGGCCAGCAATCGCAAAATCCACTTCATTTTTTACTCCCTGGTTGTTATCGAAGTTCAATTATCAGGATAATGTGTCGACAATTATCCCTGAAACCGAATAAATAGAGCCTGCTAGCATTGATTCAATTAGTCTTATCAGGCCCTAACAAAGGTAGCCTGTTTTTATGATAACTAACACCCTCTCCGGCCCCGGTTACTTACTGAAAGGCTTTGAATTACTAAAAAACCGCAGAGTTCGGCCATTCGTAATCGCACCGATACTGATCAATATTCTGCTTTTTATCGGTCTTACCATGGCGGCGATTAACGGGTTTCAGGACGTTATGGCCTGGGTTACCGCCAAGGTTGATGCGCTACCTGCCTGGTTACATTGGGTAGGATCCCTGCTGTGGGTTCTCTGGCTGATTTTTGCCGCCCTGGTTCTGCTGGTTTATGCCTACACCTTCACCCTGATTAGTAACCTGATTGGCTCCCCTTTTTATGGCCTGTTAGCCGAAAGGGTCGAGGAAGTTTTGAGAGGCAACAGCAATGAAGAGCCGATGACTACACAACGGGCCATGAGAATCGCCGTCAGTGCCATCAAGCGCGAGTTCATTAAACTGGGTTACTTTCTGCCGAGAAGCATCGGTATCGGGGTATTGATCCTGGTATTAATCTGGGTGCCGGGAATCAATCTGCTGTCATTTCTGGCCCCGGTAATTACCTTTTTGTGGGGCGGTTGGAATATGACATTGCAGTATCTGGATTACCCAGCGGATAACAACGAGGTAAGTTTCAGCACCCTATTGCAGCAAGCCAAGCAGCAACGCCAGCAGGCGCTGGGTTTTGGCGGCCTGGTACTTGGAGCAATGGCGGTGCCAATTCTCAACCTGTTTGTAGGTCCCGCTGCAGTGGCCGGTGGCACCGCGATGTGGCTGGATAAGTATCGGTCGGAGGCATTGCCTGCGGAGGCCTAGACCGACGTAGTCATCTGAGTACTCAACTTTGTCATCCTGAGCGCAGCGAAGGATCTCAGATAGCTATTCCAGGTAGGTTGGATTTCGCCCCCGAAAATTCGGTGTGCGCCTGCGGCGTACTGAATTTCTTACGCTGGGGGCGAGTTTCTTTTCTTTTTGCCTTCCCAAAAAGAAAAGAAACCAAAAGACAAAGCAAAGCTTTGGGCGCCGAAGCTCTGCGAAGGCGGTCCGCTGGACCGAGCGAAACGAGTCAAAAAAGGGCTAAAAGAGCTTCACCTTCTTGGCAGAGAATTGTACGCCCCCTAAAGATCCACTGACTCCCCAGGTGGCACTGCTATGTCCATTGTTTTGAGCCGTCCTACCCAAAGATTTCTCAATGTGCCACGCCGAGCACATCATTCCCACGACAAACTTTGCCTGGGAAGCCGAAGGGTGATAACAAAATAAAGACAATAAAAAAGGCCACTATATGTGGCCTTTTTAGCGACTGAACGGCTGTTAAGCCAGCAACTCTTCCGGCGGTTGCTCACAAGTCAGCTTGTGCTCTTCGCCCAGCAGCTGCTGAATCGGTTCCAGCAGGAATGCATCGTCTTCACAGGCAAAGCTCACTGAGGTGCCAGACTTACCGGCACGACCGGTACGACCAATACGGTGGATGTAGTCTTCCGGCTCTTCCGGCAGAGTGAAATTCACCACGTGGCTGATGCCGTCGACGTGAATACCACGACCTGCAACATCGGTAGCTACCAGCACTTTCAGCTTGCCGGACTTAAAGTCTTCCAGAGTGCGAACACGCTTGTTCTGGGGAACATCACCGGACAACAGGCCAACGTTGAAGCCCTTCTTCTGCAGGCGCTCCTGCAGGCGGCGACACTGGTCGCGACGGTTGGCAAATACAATCACGCTCTCCACTTCATCCTGGTTGATGATGTTGTAGAGCAGGGAAAACTTGTCTTCGTTAGCAGTGAGGTAGACCTTTTGATCCACTGTTTCAGCAGCGGCGCGCTCGGCTTCGATTTCAATCATTACCGGGTTGTGGGTCCATTGCTCGGATAACGACATCACTTCCGGAGTGAAGGTGGCACTGAACAGCAGCGTCTGTCGATAATCGCCTTTCGGGGTCATGCGAACGATGCGGCGCACCTGGGGAATAAAGCCCATATCCAGCATGCGGTCGGCTTCGTCGATAACCAGAATTTCCACCTGATCCAGATAGACATCACGGCTGCCTGCAAAATCGAGCAGGCGACCCGGCGTTGCCACCAGAATATCAGCTACCTTGTCATGCAGTTTGCGCTGTTGCTTGCTGTAATCCATACCGCCCACCAGAGTATGGATGGTGAGGTCGGTGTACTTGCACAGTTCCTTGGCATCGTCGGCAATCTGCATCACCAGCTCACGGGTCGGGGCGATAATCAGCGCGCGCGGCTCACTGGCATATCGCTCTTCTTCCGGAATCGGGTTCTTCAGCAGATCGTCGATAATGGTAACCAGGAACGCGGCTGTCTTGCCGGTACCGGTCTGGGCCTTGCCGACCACATCGTGACCCTGCAGGGTGTGCGGCAGCGACTGGGCCTGAATAGGCGAAGCATATTTAAAGCCCACCTGAGCAATGCCCTGCATCAGCTCCAAATTAAGGTCCAGGTCGTGAAAGCGCAACTTGCCCTCTACCGGCTCAACCTCGAATTGGGACAGATCCCACGACTTGTTGGAATCACCTCCACCGGAGCGGCGACGACGGCGACGGCGGCCGGATTTATGAGCAGATTTGGCGTTCTCGGCCTTGGGGTGTTGTTCGTTGCTATTGCTTGACAAAACGCTGTCCAATTTTTAACCAGTTTCAGGAAGCGGCGGATTATAACAGAGTCTGTTTGCAGATGTGCGAGCAGGCGTCTGGGGATTTGAGCGTGATGCGGCTCACTTTGGTCGCCAAATCCCGTGGGCGAGTATAACTCAACAATATATTTGAGCTTCGGTGTCAGGTCGTTTTACAAAACCGGCGGCATAGCCAGTAATCCACGCTTACAAAGCGACCACCGCCGGTAAACATCAAACTCAACAGCATAATAAAGTAAGTTGCCGCGAATTCTATGCCGTTGTTCAGAATGGTCACTGTGCCCTTGCCGGTGAGCCAGTGGTAATTTCCCTGTTCCCGCAAAATGGCCAGAATTGCCTCCTTGCGCTCAGCAGCAGCTAGCACCCGGTCATTGGCCAGCCAGCTCGATGCATCGGAAATGGCCAGCCAGCCGTTGTCCCAATGCACCGCAAAAATTGCCACCAGCATGGTGGCCATCATTGGAATTGCCAAAACTCGAACGCCCAGCCCCAGCAACAATAGAAAGCCGCCAAAAAACTCAGTGCCTCCAGCCAGCGCGGCCATCACCTCTGGCATGGGCAATCCCAACCCCCAATCGGGATTACCAAACCAGGCGGCAGTACTTTCAAAACGCTCAGCATTGCCAATCTTGTTCCAGCCTGCCTGCATCAATACCGGTGCCAGATAAATCCGTAGTAACAGTGGTGCGAGAAAATCCGCTTTGCCGAGCTGATTAAAAAAGCCATTGTGCAACACCATCAGGCTCTTCATTCTTCTCTCCTATTAAAACGGCAGCATTCATTTACTACAGTATTCGAATCGGCTGATCGCGCTGATCATAGAGTGTTTGTAATGACACCGAGCGTCCCGGCTCCACCACAATACGGGCGTGACGTCTGGTCAACTGGCGCGGTTCTGGCACACCGCAAGAGTGAGCAATCACCCCCACCTCATACACCATGTTGCGTGCGTAATTTGCCACTCGCACTGCCTTGTCAGTGGGGTCGAGTCCCGCCTGCAGTTTTGGATCATGTGTCGTAACACCGGTAGGGCAGGTATTTTTATTGCACTGCATCGCCTGAATACAACCCAGCGCAAACATAAAGCCCCGTGCCGCCACAACAAAGTCTGCGCCAGCGCACAGCGCCCAGGCAACATCACCCGGATTGATCAGTTTGCCGGAAGCAACTAATTTGATGCGCCCACGCAGGTCAAATTCCTCCAGCAAATCCGCCACCTGCGGCAGACTTTCCCTAATCGGCATGCCGGCGTGATCCATCAAGCTCTGTGGTGCTGCGCCAGTACCGCCATCGGCGCTGTCCAGGGTAATAAAGTCCGGTGCGTACTCATGGCCGCGCTCACTAATGGCAGTAAAGAGATCTTCAAAAAAGCTGGTACCACCCATTACCATTTTGAACCCCACCGGCTTGCCGGTAACTTCCCTTATCCGGTTCAGGCTGTCCAACAGATCACTGACTGTGCGAACATTCTTGTGACGGTTGGGGCTGATTGAATCCTTCCCAACCGGTATACCGCGAATTCCTGCAATCTCTTCCGTTACTTTCAACCCAGGTAAAATACCGCCCTTACCGGGCTTTGCTCCCTGACTGATTTTTAATTCGAACATTTTTACCTGTTCAATCGCAGCCACTTCACGAAGTTTCTCCTCGCTTAAATTACCCGCTGCATCACGAACACCGTAATTGGCTGTGCCAATTTGAAAAACAATATCGCAACCCCCCTCCAGGTGATACTGACTCAACCCGCCTTCACCGGTATTCATCCAGCAGCCAGCCTCCGCTGCTCCGCGAGACAGGGCTTTCACCGCTGGCTTGGAAATGGCACCAAAGCTCATACCGGAAATATTAAAAAATGACTTGGCGGTAAATGGGTGTGGACACTGTGGACCAATTACTACCGGCTCGGATTCGCAGGCATCCTCACTCAGGGTTGGAAATGGGGTGCTGACAAACAATACAGTGCCAGGCACATCAATACGCTTTGTAGAGCCAAACGGCTGGGTACTGTCGAGGTTCTTGGCGGCGCGATACACCCAGCTGCGCTGGGCTCGATTGAATGGCATCTCCTCCCTGTCCATGGAGAAAAAGTACTGCCGGAAAAACGCACCCAAGTGCTCAAACCAATAACGCAGCCTGCCTATTACCGGGTAGTTGTGTCGAATCGCATGGCGGGTTTGGCGAACATCAATAATGTACAGTATCGCTAAAGTGATGCCACCCAATACGAATATGGCTAAAACCGATACCGCAAACACATTCAAAACGAACGCGGTCAGCGTCATAGATTCACCCGACATCACAGCTCCCTGTACTTTGGCAATATTTTGAAAAAAATCGATAATCAAGCCTAAACCAAGCTCCGACACCTTTCTACCGAAACCTTTTGCGGCTATGCTACAGAACGCTTATCGTTGCTTGTCGCATCAGCGACCTTCTTTTGAAAGATAGCAACTGCTATTAGTTCCTAATTTCTGACCTACACAATAATGAACGATCAAACCGCCCAACACAGCTTTTGGCGTGAAGCCAACCGTCTGTTTCGCTTTGGACTGCCACTGGTTATCGGCCAGGCCGCGGCCGTGGGTATTGGTTTGACTGATGTATTTATGGCTGGCCAAGCCAGTGCCAATGACCTTGCAGGCGTTACGCTCGGCAATAGCCTGACCATTTTTGTATTTCTGATCCTTGGTGGAATCCTGTTTGCCAATGGGCCAATGCTGGGCTTCCACTTTGGTGCCAATGATCGCGAGGCTGTTCGCAACCAGTTCCATCAATGTATGTGGCTGGCATTGCCCTTGGGCATCATCGCCACCCTGCTGATGATTTTTGGCATCTGGCTGGTAGGGCAACTGGGCGCTGAGCCGGAAGTAGTGGATATCGCACGCCAATATTTGTACCCCATGCTGGCCACGGTATTTATGTACCACTTGATGTTCTGGAAACGAACCACCCTGGAAGCGGTGAATGTGCCGCAGGCCGTCATGGTGGTAAATATCCTCGGCCTTTTACTGAACTATGTGCTCGATTATGCACTGGTATTCGGCCACTTCGGTCTGCCAAGACTGGGTGGCGCTGGTTGCGGCTGGGCCACATTAATTGTGGTCACCCTGCAAACATTGTCGTTTTTCTTATGGCTGAAGTACGGACGCACGCCGCGCAAGTTCAACTTATTCAGCGAATGGTACAGACCGAAATGGGAAGATATTAAAGCGATCCTCAAGGTAGGCTTGCCAATCGCCACCACCATCATGTTTGAGTTCAGTTACTTTGGCGTTATCCCGTTGATTGTCGCCAAACTGGGCTCCGAAGTGGTGTCAGCCCACAGCATTGCCCAACAGATAGATGCCTTTATGTTTATTGCGCCACTGGGTATTGCCCAGGCGATTACCATCGCGGTATCCCACAACATAGGTGGCAAGCGTCACAACATGGCACGGCTCAGTTGTAAAGTGGGGCTGATATTGATTGCTGCCATCGCACTGGTACAAATGACTGTTTACCTGCTGTTTCCTGAAGCACTGGCGACGCTGTTCAGCGACAACAAATCCGTGCAGGTAATCACCATCGAGCTGATGGCCTTCGCCGCCGCCTTCCGGCTGATGGATGCTCTTGCGGTTGGTGCAATGGGCGCATTGCGCGGTTTTAAAATTACCCGCTCACCAATGTACATACAATTTGCAGCGTTCTGGGTGGTGGGTTTCCCTCTTGCCTATAGCCTGGCGATGACGAGCTTCTGGGGTGAGCCAATGGGTGTGGCCGGCTTTTGGCTGGGTGCGGTTGTAGCATTGAGTGTGTCGGCGCTGTTGTTAAACGTTATGGTTTGGCAGCATCAGAAAAAACAGGAAGATACCTTGCTGGTGCAGGATCAGTAGGTGTCATTTTCGGTACGCACAAATACTGTAACACCACCTTTTGAATTTAACTCCACTGCAATAACAATGGGCCGGCAACAGACCTGACAGTCTTCGATATATTCACTCGAAACTTCGTCGGCACTCACTATAATTTCAATGGACTCTCCACAGTAAGGACAGGAAATTGAGTGCTCCTCCAAAGCTTTCATAAACCGGGTTCACCCTGAGTACTATGCAATCCTGACCGGCATTCTTCGCGCTCCCCACTCTCCCGGCTCGCCCTCAAATAACCCCGGCACCTGATAACCACACTTGCAGCACTGACCATCGGCATTAATACCCCACTCTCCCAGAACATACCAGTCCCGTTCAATCAGTAACGCCCCACAACCAGGGCACCAGGTACTGCTACCTAAACGGTCGTGGACATTACCGGTGTAGACATAGTTCAGACCATTAGCCATAGCGATATTACGGGCGCGCGTGAGTGTAGTAGCAGGCGTATGGGGATGATCGAGCATTTTCCAGTCCGGATGAAATGCGGTGAAGTGCAATGGAACATCCACACTGAGATGGTCAGCCACCCATTGGCTGAGTTTGTTAAGCTCTGCATCGGAATCATTTTCGCCGGGAATCAGCAGAGTGGTTATCTCCAGCCAGGTGCCGGTGTGATGATAAATATACTCCAGGGTTTCCAATACCGGCTGCAGTTCCCCACCGCAGATTTTTTTGTAAAAGCTTTCAGTGAACGCTTTCAGATCAATATTGGCAGCGTCCATGTAATCGTAAAACTCGTTGCGCGCTTCGCTGCCCATATAGCCGGCACTCACGGCAACACTTTTTATACCCTGTTCGCGACATGCCACTGCCACGTCCACGGCGTACTCCAAAAAAATCACCGGGTCATTATAGGTAAATGCGATACTGCGACAGTCGAGTCGCTTGGCCGTATCCGCCAACTGCCCGGGCATTGCTTCAGAGGCGAGAGTATCCATCTCCCGTGATTTACTCATATCCCAGTTCTGGCAAAATTTGCAGGCGAGGTTGCAACCGGCTGTGCCAAAAGACAGCACCGGAGTGCCCGGCAAAAAGTGATTAAGTGGCTTTTTCTCAATGGGATCGATACAAAAGCCACTGGATCGGCCATAACTGTAGAGCACTACCTGGTTATTTTCGCGACCACGCACGTAACACAGTCCACGCTGTCCTTCTCGCAATTTGCAGTGGCGCGGGCATACATCACACTGCAGGCGGCCATCATCAACTTTGTGCCAATAACGGCCTGGGAAACTGGCGGGAGGAGTTTCAAGCATATCGAGGGTCATAACACCCACCTCCGGGTGAAAACAATCTAGACTTACCTTAAAGATAGCAGCCTACGACCCATCCATGAGTATTCGTAACCCAGCCGTTGCCGGCTTGTTTTATCCAGATAACCCTCACGAATTACAGCAGACGGTCAATCAACTGCTGGAGCAGGCTAAGCCCAAAACTATCACACCAAAAGTTCTGATAGAGCCACATGCCGGATACATCTATTCAGGTCCGGCAGCAGCAGCCGGGTACCGGTTGCTGCCAGCCATAGCTGACCAAATCCACAAGGTTGTACTGCTGGGCCCGTCTCACCGAGTTTCCCTGCGAGGCTTAGCCCTTCCAGACTGCGACCAATTCATCACCCCCTTGGGTAATATCCCTATTGATCAACAGCTGGTGAATAAAATCAGTTCACTGCCACAGGTTGTCAGAATGGCCGAGGCACACCTTCTGGAGCACTCACTGGAAGTTCAGCTTCCTTTTTTACAAACGGTGTTAAATCAATTCACGCTGTTGCCACTGGTAGTTGGCGATGCAAAACCTGCTGAAGTAGCCGAAGTTCTGGCAAGTGTCTGGGGCGGCGAAGAGACATTGATTGTGATCAGCACTGATTTAAGTCACTTTCACAGCTACCGGGAAGCCAACCGTATTGACACCGAAACCAGTGAAAAAATTCTCAATCTGGATGCCGACCTGCACGGCAACCAGGCCTGCGGCTGCCGCCCTCTGAATGGGTTGTTGATGCTCGCCAAAGAAAAGCAGCTGCACATTCACGAGCTGGCCAGAAACAATTCTGGCGATACTGCTGGTAACAAAGACAGTGTTGTCGGCTACGGCACCTTTGCACTTTATCCATGAGATACTGGCAATCGTCCGGTAGTGAATTGCACTACCGACTGTTTTAATGATAGCGTCAGTACCGAGCAAAACCCCGGAGCAAAATGCAATGCCGGTAGAGAATAAAAATTTTTTGCCAGTCGACCCACTTAATCAAAGCCTGCTACTCAAGCTAGCGAGAGACAGTATTCGTTGTTATCTCGCCACCGGTCGTGAAGCACTGGTGGAATCGAGCCACTTTCCTCCTTCATTGCAGCAGGATGCTGCCTGCTTTGTTAGTCTTCACATCAAAGGCAAATTGCGCGGCTGCATTGGCACCACCCACGCTTACCGGCCACTGGTTCACGATGTAGTCCATAATGCGCATGCCGCGGCTTTTGAGGACCCTCGTTTTCCCCGCGTTAAGCGTGAAGAGGAACCGGAACTGCACATCGAAATTTCCATACTCACCACTCCACAACCGCTCTGCTTTACCAGTGAAAAGGATTTGCTGGAACAACTGCGTCCTGGAGAAGACGGCTTGATCATTCAGGAAGGGGTACACCGCGCTACCTTCCTGCCGGCGGTGTGGAACAGCCTGCCCGACAAGAAAGATTTTTTGCAGCAATTGAAGCTGAAGGCCGGACTGGGTACCAATCACTGGTCTGATCGCATTGAGGCATGGCGTTACAAGACCATTACCTTCTCTGAGTAGAGCAAAGCTGTGCTTAGGGCCTGTTGAACCCGCTCTGACCACAGCCAGAGCTACTTGGATGCGGTCAAATTCCCTTATTCAAACGATGACAAATCTGTCTATTTTCTATACAATCCGCACCCGTTTTTAACCCCAGTGCTCCGGATTTACGTTCCGGCCCGCAACGAGGAATATTGAATGTCTGCATCACCCCAGGCCACTGCTGGCCAGTACGTCGTGTGTGCGATGTACAAGTTCGTTACTCTGAACAACTACAAAGAACTCCGCGAACCTCTCCTGGCCACTATGGAAGCCAATGGCATTTGCGGCACGCTGCTGCTTGCCAGCGAAGGTATCAACGGCACTGTGGCCGGTTTCCGTGACGGCATCGACGCCCTGCTCAATTGGCTACGCCAACAGCCGGAGCTGGCCGATATCGATTACAAAGAGTCCTACACAAACGTTAAACCTTTCCTGCGCACTAAGGTGAAGCTGAAGAAAGAGATCGTCACCATGGGTGTCGAGGGTATCGACCCGAAACGGGTGGTTGGTACCTATGTGAAACCACAGGACTGGAACGCACTGATCAGTGATCCGGATGTGATACTGGTTGATACCCGCAACGACTATGAGTTTCAGGTGGGTACTTTTGAGAATGCCGTAAACCCGAACACCACCACTTTCCGTGAATTTCCGGAGTATGTGAAGAGCAACCTCGATCCTGCCAAGCACAAAAAAGTGGCGATGTTCTGCACCGGTGGTATTCGCTGCGAGAAATCCACGGCGTACTTGAAAGAACAGGGTTTTGACGAGGTATATCACCTTCAGGGCGGCATCTTAAAGTACTTGGAAGATGTCCCTTCTGAAGAAACAATGTGGAAAGGCGAATGCTTCGTATTTGATGATCGCGTTACTGTTAACCACGACCTTGAGCGCGGTGAATACGACCAGTGCAATGCCTGCCGGATGCCAATCACCAAAGAAGATCAGCAGAGCGAGAAGTTTGAACACGGTGTCAGTTGTCCGCACTGCTTTGACAAAACTTCCGCAGAAGACAAAGCCCGATACAAAGAGCGTGAAAAGCAGATTCAACTCGCCAAACAGCGTAATGAAATTCACGTTGGGGGCGAAGCGGCTAAAATTATTGAAGAGCGCAAGCTCGCCAAACGTTTAGAAAAAGAGCGTCAGCGTGAAGTAGACCGATCAGCTGCGCAGCAATAATTTTATTCTTTAAAATGAGCGGCTTTCTGGCCGCTCTTTCACGTGTAAATCAAGAGCCACTGGATTGCCACGCTACGCTCGCAATGACGAAGTAACTCGGACCGTCATTGCGAGGAGCCAAAGGCGACGAAGCAATCCAGTGACTTCACCCTGCAACCCGCCCCAAACTAATTCGATCATTGCCAGACAAGTCCTGCCGAGTAGCAACCTCTGTAAAACCACTCCCGGAAAAAACCTTTCGCACCGCTTCACCCTGATCATAGCCATGCTCAACAACCAGCCAACCACCAGCATTTAATTTCTGCATGGCCCCAGATGCAATAATCTCTATATCCGCCAAACCGTTATTTTCTGCTACTAACGCGGTTCGCGGCTCAAACCGCACATCGCCTTGCGAAAGATGTGGATCGAGTGGGTCAATATAAGGAGGGTTGCTGACGATCAAATCAAAAGTTTGATCCGCCAGACCTTCAAACCAGTTGCTCTGCACTACCGATACATTTTTAAAACCAAGCGCAGCACGATTACTTTCTGCTAACGCTACAGCGTCAGGCTGAACATCTGCTGCGACAATTTTCCAGTGCGGTTTTTCCGAGGCGAGAGCAAGAGCAATGGCACCAGTGCCGGTACCGAGGTCGACAACATGTGCCTGCTCTGGCAACGGCAATTGCAAAGCGGCCTCTACCAGCAGCTCGGTATCCGGACGTGGAATTAAGGTGGATGAATTTACCTGAAGCGGCAGTGACCAGAACTCCCGGACACCGGTCAGGTGCGCTACCGGCTCACCTTTCTTGCGCCTATCAAGCAGAGCTGAAAAAAGAGCCTCCTGTTGCTCGCTAAGCACTTCATCCGGCCAGGCAAACAGGTAACTACGTGGTTTTTCCAATACATGGCAGAGCAGAACTTCTATATCCAGCCTTGGCGTAGTGCTGATGTTTTCCAGCTCAACAGCTCGGCGCAAATGTTCGGCAACAGTCATGGCAGCTCCGCTCAAAGGTGACGATACAATGCGTAGATATAGGGACGCGTGCCGCCAGCAGGCGTTGTGAATTGGTAATGTTCGTGAGCCACCAGCTCAAAGCGCTCGCCCATACGCCGGGACAACTCTTCCAGTGAGTAACGGTGTACAGCAAGGCCAGCACAGGAGCTTGCGCCATCACTGGCAAACTCCGCAAATAACGCATAGCCACCTTTAGAGATTACCCTGCGCAGATTATCAAAATACTGACTGATTTCCTTTTCACCCAGTAAAAAGTGGAGCACTGCCCGGTCGATCCAGATATCAGCCGAAACCTCTGCCTGCAGTGGCACACTGATATCGTGCAGCAACCACCGGCACCGATCCGGCGCGGTACACCGCTGCTTGAGTTCCTCAAGCGCACAGGTACTCACATCGTTAAGTATCAACTGGTACTGGCGCTGCAACAGCGCAGAAACAATTCCCGACCTACCGACACCGGGCAAAAATATCCGCGCCGTTGCGGGCAGCTCGGCGAGGTCGAGATATTTCAGCGTCTGACCAACATCTTGTTCATACCACCCCAGCTCCTGATCGGCCTTGTGGCTAAAAATGTCATTCCAGTGTTCAGCGCGCTGCTCTGTGGTCTCGGCAGTTTTCATAATTACTCTTCAGCTTCTTTACCCTTCAGAAAGCGCAGCCAGCTGATCCGCCTGGTATTCGGTAATCAACGGCTGAACCACCTCTTCCAGCTTGCCCTGCATAATCTCTTCAAGCTTGTATAAGGTGAGGTTGATGCGGTGATCAGTCACCCGCCCTTGCGGATAATTGTAGGTGCGAATTCGCTCTGAACGGTCACCGCTGCCCACCAGGGAGCGACGGGTATCGGACTGCTCCTTGGCCACAGCATCCTCCTGGGCCTGCTGTAATTTCGACTGCAGGTGAGCCATCGCTTTAGCCTTGTTTTTGTGCTGGGAACGTTCGTCCTGACACTCCACCACCACGCCGGTTGGAATGTGGGTGATGCGAATCGCCGAATCGGTGGTGTTAACGTGCTGGCCGCCAGCACCGGAGGAACGGAAGGTATCGATACGCAAATCCGCCGGATTGATCTCAATCGCTCCCACCTCATCCGCTTCTGCCAAAATAGCCACTGTACAGGCGGAGGTGTGAATGCGGCCCTGGGATTCTGTCTCCGGCACTCGCTGCACGCGGTGTGCACCCGATTCAAATTTCAATTTGGAATAGGCACCTGAACCCACTACCCGGCTGATAATTTCTTTATAGCCACCATGCTCACCATCGCGGGCGCTGATTACTTCTACTTTCCACCCTTGAGTCTCCGCGTATTTGGTGTACATGCGGAACAGATCCCCGGAAAAAATGGCTGCTTCGTCACCGCCCGTACCGGCACGAATTTCCAAAAACACGTTTTTAGCGTCGTTGGGATCTTTCGGTAACAGCAGTTTTTGCAATTCGGCTTCCAGTGGCTCCAATGCTGCTTCACCCTCTTTCAGCTCCTCCTGCGCCATTTCTCGCATATCGGGGTCGCTGTCTTTGAGCATGGTTTTAGCTTCATCAATATTGGCAAGTACCTGCTGATACTGCTGGTAGGTTTGCACCACCGGCTCCAGCTCGGCGTACTCGCGGGACATGGCCTGGAATTTTTTCTGGTCGCCAATCACATCCGGATCACCCAGCGACACCCCTACTTCCTCATAGCGATCCAGCAGGTGTTCCAGTTTGTCCAAAATACTTTGTTTCATGAGAATTTCTCTTGGGGCCTGTTAACACTAATTGAATATTTTCTGCTGAGGGCCATTTTTTCGGCCAGCAAGGCAGATGGAGTAATGTGTAGTCATTCTACATGAACGACTGATAACGCAGCTGGACGGGAAAATGGCCTCAGCCCTTCGGGTTGTGGCTAAAAAAGCCCCATTCTGCGTTATTCGTCGTTTATTTGGAGCAACCAAACTACTCTCCTCATGCCTTGACTGGGGCTTTTTTAGCCACAACAGTAAACATTCAATTAGTGTTAGCAGGCTCTAGTGGCTTTATATTCTGTTTAAAAAATATTTACACAGTGAAGGATAGGCTCGCCCCTCCAAGAGAGGCTGCAAACAGAAAAGAGAGTCGCTAAGGCTCTTCTTTTTTAGGGTCGGTATCTTCGGCAGATTGGTGCAGACCAAAAAGATGATTCGCCCACTCAATGCGCTCCTGCAACCCCTCTTCACTGGCTTGCTTCAAGCGAGTGGTGGGTTCGTGGAGAAACTTATTCGTGAGATTGCGGGCAAAGGATCGCAAAACCTGTTCGGCCTCATCGCCACGCTGCAATGCCCGCAGCGCTTTTTCCAATTCAGCATCGCGCAATTCGGCTGCATTGTCGCGCACTGCGCGAATTGTATCGACAGCACCAAGCGCTCGAATCTGCCTGCGCCACAGGGCAACACCCTGCTCGATAATCTGTTCCGCTTTGCGGGCAGCGTTTTCTCGCGAACGCATATTTTCGTCGATTACCTCTTTCAGGTCATCGACAGTATATAAATAGACATCATCCAGCTGCCCTACTTGCGACTCAATATCCCGAGGCACTGCGATATCCACCATAAACATCGGGCGGTGTTTGCGAGCTTTCAGGGCAGTTTCCACAGCCCCTTTACCGAGTATTGGCAACTGGCTGGCTGTAGAGGAGATCACAATATCAGCGCGATGCAGGCATTCAGGGATATCAGAGAGTAATATCGCTTCAGCGCCGAACTTTTCCGCCAACTCTTGGGCGCGACTGAGAGTACGGTTGGCAACGGTAATACCACCGATGCCTTTTTCTTTCAGGTGGCGCGCCACCAGTTCGACTGTTTCACCGGCACCAATCAACAGTGCGTGTTCTTGACTGAGGTCGGAAAAAATCTGTTGACCCAGGCTTACAGCGGCATAGGCAACCGATACCGGATTTTCACCAATAGCGGTTTCGGTACGCACTTTCTTTGCCACCGAAAAAGCCTGCTCAAATGCCTGCCCTAATTGCCCGGCAATGGTACCTGCCTCTCTTGCCACGGCATATGCAGATTTTACCTGGCCGAGAATTTGCGGCTCGCCCAGCACCATGGAGTCGAGACCACAGGCCACCCGCATCATGTGACGAGTAACATCGGCTTCGCGGTAAAGGTAGTGGCAGTCAGCCAATTGCTCATTGCTCAACGCATGGTACTGGCGGAACCAGCTCAGCAAAGCCTGCGCTTCAGCATCACCGGAGCAATAAACCTCGGTGCGATTACATGTGGACAGTATTACTACTTCGTCCAAACCCACTGTATCGCGTGCCTGCTGCAGGGCATCAATCATTTTTTCCGGGGCGAACGCCACCTTCTCACGGACATCCAGTGAGGCGGTGCGATGATTGATACCCAAAGCCAGGAAATTCATATTGATGGTTAAATTACAACAAAGCGTGCAATTTTCGGTGATTGAGGGGTAGTAACACAAGGGGCAGGGTTACTTATCCGAAACAAAAGCCGCAAATGGGCGTCATAGAGGGTGAACTGCACTGCTACAATGACATTAAAACTGCCATTTCCCATCGAGGCCGCCATACGATGAGTATAAAACACCTGCACTTTTCCGCCCTGCTGCTGGGAATCACTCTGGGCGGCTGTAGCAGTGTTCCCACTTCCCCGATTGCAAATACCGATAAAGAAGACTCGTCTAAGTCGATTCAGCAAACAACTGACAAGCCCGTCGAGTACCCGACTCGACCGTTTGAGGCAGAAACCCTGTTTGACCTGTTGGTAGCGGAAGTGGCTGGCAGCCGCAATGAATTCTCAGTAGCACTGGAAAAATACACCAAGCAGGCATTCCATACACGCGACCTGAATGTTGTTGCTCGCGCTACGCGCATATCATCTTATCTGAATGCCAATGCTAACGCTCTTAAGCTATCTCAACTCTGGGTAGAGCTAGATCCAGAAGATCTCGAGGCACGACGGCTTGCGGCCCACTACCTCACCGAGTTTCACCAACTGCCTGCAGCGCTGCCACACGCCATATATATGTTGGAACATGGCGAGACAGACACTTTGCGCACTATCGCTGGCTACGCCGCACTCGCCAACAACGAGCAACGTCAACTACTGCTGGACCAGTACAGCACAATTAATGAGGAGTGGCGGGAGCACCCGGACGTACTGCTCACCTATGCAACCTTGCTGAATCAGCAGGGTGAATACGACCCTGCACAACAAACAACCAACAGATTGATTGAGCTCGAACCACTCAATGAGTCCGCGCGACTGCTCAGCTGCCAGATTATCGAAAAACAACAAGGCACTGATGCAGCCCTGGCATCACTCGAGAAGTCACTGGAATTGCTACCAAACAGCAAGCTCCTTCTGCTTCACTCTGCAAAGTTGTGGACCGACAAGGACATTAATCGCTCACGCCAGCAATTGTCCAAACTGGTCACCCTGTTTCCCGACGATCATCAACTTGTCTACTCCCTGGCCCTGATCAGCCTGCAAATGGGCCTGGAACAGGATGGGGAAATCTTGCTACGAAGAGTGTTGGAGAGTCCGCAACTGGCAACCCCGGCCCACTTTCAACTGGCGAAACTCAATGAACGTCAGGGCGACACCGAACAGGCCATTTTGCATTATCGCAATGTGCGCTCTGGCCAATACCTGATCACCTCCGCGAGCCGTCTGTCTCGCCTGCTCGCCCTGGAAAACCGCATGGAAGAAGCGCGGATTTACCTTGGCGAACTGAGAAATGAGAACCCACGAGAAAGTGGCTACCTGTTCCAGGTTGAAGCGGAAATGCTTGAGAATAACGGCCAACCGCAAAATGCGTTTACAGTACTGAGTCAGGCATTGGTGCAATTCCCAAATGCCGAGCCGCTTTTATATGCCCGCTCACTGCTCAGTGAGCGCACTGGAAACATGGCAGCGGCCGAGCAGGATCTGCGTACCATCTTGAAAAACACACCGGACAACCCAACCGCCCTGAATGCACTGGGGTACTCCCTGACCATAAACACCAACCGCTATGAAGAGGCCCACCAACTGATTTCAAGGGCACTGGAGTTAAAGCCTGACGATCCGGCAACCCTGGACAGTCTGGGCTGGGTACTTTTCAAGATGGGTAAGCACAATCAAGCACTGCCCTATCTGCAAAAAGCATTTGAAAAATTTCCCGACCCGGAAGTGGCCGCCCATCTCGGCGAAGTACTTTGGGCACTTAATCGCAGAGAGGAAGCCGCCTCAGTCTGGCAACAAAGCCTGAAAGACAACCCTGATTCCGACATTATCATCAGCACCATGGAGCGTTTGGAAGTTCCTGAGCAATTACAGGCGCCACAGCCAACCACAACTGTGAAATAATGGCTTCATGAAACGACTCCTCTCTTTATCGCTGCTGCTGGCGCTGACAGCCTGTAGCCACACGCCAATCACCAATCAGCCAGCAGACATTGAAAGCTGGCCAAGCTTTGTCGATCAACAAAGCAGACTTAACCATTGGCAACTGCAAGGCAAGCTGGGCATACGACTTCCGAAAAACTCCCCTCCGGGCCTTGCCATCAACTGGCAGCAACAGGAAAAACAGTTCCAGATTCGACTGAGCGGATTCCTTGGAGTTGGTGCCGCCAAAATTGAAGGTGATTCTCAACAGGTTAGCCTGATGAAAGGGGATGAATACTACCAGGCGACTAACAGCGAACAACTGACAGAGCAACTACTCGGAATGCCGATATCCCTCGATTCCCTGATGTACTGGGTGCGTGGTTTGCCCGACCCGAACATGAAGGTGCTTTTCAGGGCCCATCACGAGAACGGCACACTCAGCTCATTATTGCAGAACGACTGGGAGCTGAGCTTCCAACGCTACCAGACTCACGGCCAGTGGTGGCTGCCTGGCCTGATAAAGGGACAGCGGGGAGACCTCAAGTTCACACTTTCGATTACCGATTGGCAGTCGGCGTTTGTGAGCGCCAACGAAGATTTTTCACAATAGCCTAGCGCCAACTAACTCATTGGAATCCCCTGCCGTGTCCCTGCGACTGCCCGCCCCCGCCAAGCTAAACCTGTTTCTGCACATCACAGGGCGACGACCCGATGGTTACCACAACCTGCAGACCCTGTTTCAATTACTTGATCATGGTGATGAGCTGGCTTTGAGTGCTCGCGAAGACGATCGAATTACCCTTTCGCCGCGGATAGAGGGGGTTCCAACTCAAGACAACCTGATCTATCGCGCCGCAATGCTGTTGCGCGAAGCGACAAATAGCTGTGGTGGTGCAGACATCCTGCTAACCAAGCGACTGCCCATGGGAGGCGGGCTTGGTGGCGGCAGCTCAGATGCTGCTACAGCTTTGGTTGGCCTCAACCAAATTTGGTCTCTTGGCCTGGACATTGAGCAACTGGCTCTACTCGGCCAACAGCTTGGTGCCGATGTACCTGTCTTTGTACGCGGCCACACCGCTTGGGGCGAGGGCATTGGAGAGCAACTCACCCCCCTTGATATGCCTGAACAGTGGTTTCTGGTGGCAGTTCCGGATTGCCATGTAAATACAGGTGAAATTTTTTCACATCAGGCATTGACAAGGGACACCCCAATCACGAAAATACGCGCCTCTTTCGAGCCGCACTGGCGAAATGATTGCCAGAACGTAGTTGAAATGCTCCACCCAGAGGTGAAAGCCGCGCGGGAATGGCTGCAAAACTACGATTCGCAAGCTCGAATGACTGGAACCGGCGCTTGCGTGTTTGCCAGGTTTGAATCCAGAGAGGCTGCTGAAGCGGCTTTTACTGAACGACCTGAAAACTTGCAAGGATTTGTAGCCAGAGGTGTCAATCGGTCACCACTGTACAAATAAGGTTTCAACCGGCAGTGTTTGCCATCTGCAGGGGTATCGCCAAGTGGCTAAGGCAACGGGTTTTGATCCCGTCATTCGGAGGTTCGAGTCCTCCTACCCCTGCCATATTTTTTCCCACTGGAATCAACACGTGTGACTTTACGCTTCGACGAAAGCACAATATTTTGAATGATTCCTAACCTGAGACTTTACCTATCAAGGATTCTATTGTGGCCAACTTGATGGTTTTCTCTGGGAACGCCAATCCGGAGCTGACGGCTGAAGTCGCCTCCATTCTCGGCGTTCCTGTCGGCAATGCGACTGTATCCCAATTTTCTGACGGCGAGATCTACATTGAGATCTGTGAGAACGTTCGCGGAAAAGAAGTATTTATCGTTCAGTCGACCTGCAATCCGACCAACCAGAATCTGATGGAGCTGGTATTGATGGCCGACGCCCTGCGTCGCGCTTCCGCCAGCCGCATCACCGCGGTTATACCTTACTTTGGTTACGCCCGTCAGGATCGCCGCGTGCGCTCCGTGCGAGTGCCAATCAGCGCCAAAGTGGTAGCCGATATGATCGCCAACGTAGGTGTTGAGCGCGTAGTAACAGTAGATCTGCACGCTGAGCAGATTCAGGGCTTCTTTAACTGCACCGTGGACAACGTGTTTGGCACCCCGGTACTGCTGGACGACATTCGACGCCAACGCTACGAAGACCTGATTGTGGTTTCACCGGACATCGGCGGTGTAGTTCGCGCCCGTGCAACTGCCAAGCTGCTCGGCTGTGACCTGGCCATCATCGACAAGCGTCGCCCGAAAGCCAACGTGGCTGAAGTGATGCACCTGATCGGTGAAGTGGAAGGCAAAACCTGCCTGCTGGTAGACGACATGGTAGATACCGCCGGCACTCTGTGTGGCGCTGCCAACGCACTGAAAAAATACGGTGCCACCAAAGTGGTTGCCTACTGTACCCACCCGGTACTGTCAGGCAAAGCGCTGGAAAATATCACCAACTCCCAAATGGATGAGCTGGTGGTTACCAACAGTATTCCGCTGAGCAAAGACGCTCAGGACGTTGAAAAGATTCGCCAGTTGTCACTGGCACCGATGCTGGCTGAGACTATTCGCCGCATCAACAATGAAGAATCCATCAGTGCGATGTTCGAGTAATCGAGAGCGCACTGATTTAACCGCCTGCCCGTCTTAATAGAGGTGTGCAGGCATTTTAAAATCCTCACAGCAATCGGTCGCAGAGAGCAGTGAGTTACTTTAGGAGAATCAGACCATGTCTGAAGACTTTACTCTAAGCGTTAAAGCCCGTCAGGATGTTGGGAAAGGTGCGAGCCGCCGCCAACGCCGTCTGGCTGGCGAAATCCCGGGCATCATCTACGGTGGCAACAAAAAAGCCGAGATGATCAGCATTCCGCACAAAGACCTGGCAAAAGCTTTGGAAAACGAAGCGTTCTACTCTCACGTTGTTACTCTGGACGTTGAAGGTAAAACTCAAGACGTTATCCTGAAAGATGTTCAGCGTCACCCGGCCAAAGCTCAGCTGATCCACGCTGACTTCCTGCGCGTTAGCAAAACCAAGAAGCTGGTTGTTAAAGTGCCTCTGCACTTCATCAACGAAGAGTCTTCTGTTGGCATCAAGCAGCAAGGTGGTATCGCTGCCCACGCCATGACCGAGCTGGAAGTTTCCTGTCTGGCCAAAGACCTGCCTGAGTTCATCGAGGTAGATCTGGCTAAAGTGGAAGTGGGCCAGATCGTTCACATCTCCGACCTGAAACTGCCGAAAGGCGTTGAGTCTGTTGCCCTGTCACACGGCGCAGAACACGACCTGCCGGTTGCCAGCATCAACAAGCCAAAAGGCGCTTCTGAAGAAGAAACTGAAGCTGCTGAAGGCGAAGAAGCTGCAGGCGAATAATAAGCTATTAAGCTGATTTAACGCCGACTTAGGCCCCGACATTGCTATGCCGTTAACGACGCCGATTGAATTAATTGTTGGCCTGGGTAACCCAGGCCCCAAATACGATCGGACGCGGCACAATGCCGGGGCCGATTTCGTTTTGGAGCTGGCCCGCCAGTGCGGCGTCAGCCTCAAATCGGAAAGCAAATTTTTTGGCGACACTGCGCGGGTTCGCATCGACAACCACGACGTGCGCCTGCTGATCCCCTCCACCTTTATGAATCGCAGTGGCCAGGCCATCGGTGCCATGGCACGGTTCTACAACATCGCCCCGGAAGCCATTCTGGTCGCTCACGATGAGCTTGACCTCCCCCCCGGAAAGATCCGCTTCAAACATGGCGGCGGACATGGCGGACACAATGGTCTGCGAGACACCATTCAGGCATTAGCCAACAATCGCAACTTTGCGCGCCTGCGTATCGGCATCGGCCACCCCGGTAACGCGCGGGATGTTTCCGACTATGTGTTGAGCAAGGCCAGCGGCAGCGATCAGCAACTGATTAACGACAACATCGACGACGCCATCCGCGCCCTGCCACTGGCAGTAAACGGGGAGTGGCAGAAGGCGATGAATAAGCTTCATACACAGTGAAGTGACCGCCGCGAGATCGGCGAAATTACTTATGGGTCGCACGTCGCACGTCTGACGTCGCACGCTAATGCGGCCTCAACTCAAGGTATTTACGCTTTGAGCAAACGTAAAAACACGGAGGCCCGGAAAAATTCTGTATGCCTTCAACAAGATGATTTTAGCGTCTGACGTGCGACGTCCGACGTGCGACCAGAGGTTTTAACAATGGGCTTTAACTGCGGCATCGTCGGCCTTCCCAACGTTGGCAAATCCACCCTCTTCAATGCCCTGACCAAAGCGGGCATCGATGCGGAAAATTTTCCGTTCTGCACCATCGAGCCCAACACCGGCATCGTGGCAGTACCTGACCCACGTCAGGACAAACTGGCAGAGATTGTTAAGCCCCAGAAAACCATTCCCACTACTATGGAATTTGTGGATATCGCCGGGCTGGTAGCTGGCGCGTCCAAGGGCGAAGGCCTGGGCAACAAGTTCCTCGCCAACATTCGCGAAACCGACGCCATCGCTCACGTAGTACGTTGCTTCGAAGATGAAAACGTAGTCCACGTCGACGGTCAGATCGACCCGATATCCGATATCGAAGTCATCAATACCGAGCTGGCACTGGCAGACCTGGACACCGTTGAGCGTGCCCTGCAACGCTACAGCCGTGCCGCCAAAGGTCAGGACAAGCACGCCAAGGTGATGAAAGACTTGCTGGAAAAGATCCAGCCACACCTGGATGAAGCTAAGCCGTTGCGCTCGTTCAACCTCAGCACCGACGACCTGGACAAGCTCAAAGAACTGTCGCTGCTTACCCTCAAGCCGACCATGTACATTGCCAACGTTAACGAGGAAGGGTTTGAAAACAACCCTCTGCTCGACAAAGTAAAAGCCATTGCCGAAGAAGAAAACGCTGTGGTTGTAGCGATCTGCAACAAACTGGAAGCAGAAATTGCCGAGCTTGAGGACGATGAAAAGCTGGAATTCCTGGAAGAGCTGGGTATGGAAGAGCCAGGCCTGAACCGGGTGATTCGCGCCGGCTACCAACTGCTGGGCCTGCACACTTACTTCACAGCGGGTGTAAAAGAAGTTCGCGCCTGGACCATCCCAGTGGGCGCTACCGCCCCTAAAGCAGCTGGCAAGATCCACACCGACTTTGAAAAAGGCTTTATTCGCGCCGAAGTTATTTCCTATGAAGATTTCGTAGCCTGCAAAGGCGAAGCCGGCGCCAAAGAGGCTGGCAAGTGGCGCCTGGAAGGTAAAGAGTACATCGTTAAAGACGGCGATGTAGTGCACTTCCGGTTCAACGTCTAAAGCCACACTCCGTCATCCTGAGCATAGTGAAGGACCTCAAAACCCCGAAAGAAAGAGATCCTTCGCTATGCTCAGGATGACGACACAATGCCCTACCTCTCTCTTTTCTTCTCCGCTTTAATCGCCGCCACCCTGCTGCCCATGGGTTCCGAGCTAATGCTCGGCGCACTGGTTCTGGAAGGCTACTCGCCCCTTTTATTGTGGCTCACTGCCACCTCCGGCAACACTCTCGGCGCAATGATCAACTGGCTGCTGGCCATTAAGCTGCTGCACTTTCAGGATCGTCGCTGGTTTCCATTTAAAGCAGAAAAGCTGACACACGCTCAGCTCTGGTTCAATAAATACGGAAAAGCTTCACTGCTGTTTGCCTGGCTACCCATTGTCGGCGATCCGCTGACCTTCATCGCCGGGCTAATGCGGGTTCCGCTGTGGCAATTTGTGCTTCTGGTAGCAATAGGCAAAGGGGCACGTTATGCGCTGGTCATCGCTATCGCTTCCAGCTAATGCCACTCAATGGGCCATGCCTGCTAGAATGCCGCCTTTCCGCGCAAACACCACCAGACAGGAAACCCCACCATGCCAAATGGCAATAACTGGCGACTTGGCCTGCCACTGACTCTCGGTGCCGCCCTGATGTGGGCAACCCTGCCGATAATGCTGAAAGGGCTGCTGACAGATATGTCCCCGGCTACCTCAGCGTTCTTTCGCTTTCTGGTAGCCGGTGTTGTGCTGTTTGCCATCCTGAATGCGCGCAAACAACCCAACACCCTGGTCAAACTGAAAAACCCACGCCTGTTACTGGCAACCCTGTTTGCTGGCGTCATGCTGTCCGGTAACTACCTGTTTTTTGCCTGGGGCGTTGAATACATAACCCCCAGCGCCTCTCAGGTGCTGATCCAGCTCGCCCCGATGATGTTGCTGTTTGGCAGCATCCTGTTATTCAGGGAGCCCTTTACCAAACGCCAGTGGCTAGGCTGCCTGATCTTTGCCGGGGGGCTACTGCTGTTTTTCCACCACCGCCTTGCCCAATTGATCTCAGACCCCGGTGATTACGCGCTAGGCATCCTGTTTATGGTGATCGCTGCAGTGACCTGGGCAATCTACGCATTGGCTCAAAAACGCATTCTGCGCGATCTGGAGGCTCAACAGCTCAACTTGATGATCTTCCTGATTGGCTCTCTGTGCTTACTGCCCTTTGCAGACCCACTGGATATGGACATCTCTACTGGTCAGTGGCTGTTATTGATATTGTGCGGCGCCAATACCCTGGTCGCCTATGCCTGCTTTACCGCGGCCCTACATCATTGGCAAGCCACCAAAGTAAGCGCTACCCTAACCCTGGTGCCGATTCTGACACTAATGGTTATACCTGTTTCACTGGCCATCTGGCCGGACCTGTTCCAGCCGGAACAGCTGGAACTGGCCAATTATCTCGGCGCTTGTATGGTTGTTTTGGGGTCGTTAACAGTGGTTACTGCCAAAGCACGGTAGAGGAATGATCAAAGAGTGCAAAAAGGCCGCAAAAGAATTCCCCCAGACCTCTTGACAAGGTGCCGCAAAGCATAGAAAATGCGCGGCCTCGTGGCTACGTAGCTCAGCTGGTTAGAGCACAGCATTCATAATGCTGGGGTCACTGGTTCAAGTCCAGTCGTAGCTACCATGATTTATAAGGGTCTGATACCGGAAGGTATCAGACCCTTTTTATTTGTGCCAACCATCAACAGCAACTATCCCAAAATCAAGCACCACCCCATCACATAACTTACGTCAAAACCCTCCTGATTAACTCCGATCCAGGAAAGGGTTATGCAACTCTCTCCGAATGATCCTATTAAAAATTAGCCACACAAAAGATTTAGAGGCTGTAGAGGCATACTTGCATTTTGCAAAGTAGTAACTACATTTTTAGTCAGCACCCTTAAAAGATCTATAGGCGGATACAGCTCCCCCATACCCTACGGGAATAACATCGAGGCCTAACAGTGAACAGAAAACCTTTAAAGATTCTTGGAAATCTTATTTTGTTTATTTTTCTGGTATCTTGCAGCTCCTCACCGACCATTCGAACCGACTACGACAATTCTGTAGATCTCACATCATTCAAAACATTTGGGTTTGTAGCAGAACTTGGAACTGACAAAAGGGGCTATTCATCGCTCATTACACGTCACTTTAAAAATGCAACCAGAGCTCAAATGGAAAGACTTGGTTACAAATACTCAGAATCCAACCCTGATTTACTTGTTAACTTTTCAATGTCTGTAATTGACAAATCAGAAGTACAATCCTACAGCAAACCTGCCACAGTCCACTATGGCGGATACTACTCTTACCGGGGAGGACTTTATGGTGGGTGGCCTATTTATGAAGAAGAAATAAGAACCGTAAACTACAAAAAAGGGACCGCAAATATAGACGTTGTAGATGCCAATAGAAAACAGCTAATTTGGTGCGCCATCGCAGAGGGCCGGGTAAAAGAAGAGTCACTCGAAAACCCAGGACCAGCGATCAATACTTTGGTACAGGAGATGTTTATAAATTTCCCTAAATAAAAATATTACTTAAATATCGAAAGTGATAGCACCAAAAACTAATAGGCATACAGCTTAAAGATATTACATTCATATTGGTGGAATTTATACTCTCTTAAAAACCTACTCTCCACCAGGATCACGAACCCACTCTCCACTGGCGGATTTACAGAAAAAATAAACCCCGTTAGACATCTCCCCCCGCTTATTGGTTACCGATACTGACAAGGCTCTGCAAATTTTTTCATCTATTACTTTTAGAACGCCAGGAACCAAAACTCCCGAATTACCCGTCTTCTTGTTAAACCAGGAAAACGGCTGCCCTTCACCTGAAAATTTCAGCGCCTGAATGCCAGCTTCATTCATCAAATCCCAGTCCTCACTCTTCAAGCCAGTCAGAGGAGTTTCCATGACCACCCAGCCCCCGTCCTTCTCACACAACTCAAGATAATACTGATCCGGATTGAAACCTTCGCCATCCAGCCTGATTGTTGCTCTACGACAGGCAGCCCCTGAATTCATATAGGAGAATTTGACAATCATCTTGCCATTAAACTCTCCGCCACTAGACTTCCAATAAGTCACCTTTTTATCAGGAGCGTCCGCCAAAGTCTCTCTAATAAACGATTTTAACGATTTCACTTCCTCTTGATTCAACTCGCTAAAAACAGAGTTCTTCAAAAAAGAAAGCGAGGCCGAATGAGCCGACATAGCTCCACAAAAGATCACAAGCACAAAGCTTGAAAGCACCACCTTCCAGACAGTCGCAAACATCAATATTCTCCTTTTATAAAATTCTTTTAGACTTTAAATTCAACTGTATTGAAACCCTAAGTCTTCTTTGAAAAACAGAAAACAGCACATAATCCTCATAAAGTTCACTGAGTATAGTCCAGATGCCCAGTATGATTAAAAGCAACCAGATCGTTTTGATAAATGACAGAATCTGAGCTTGCAGCCAAGAAAAGTCACACTTCGTGAACACCTGCCCCCGGAATGCACCAGAGCCAATCAAGACATAACAGCATAAGACATAAATATCAAAATTGAATACTGGGATATAGCCACTATTACTTTTGACTCTATAGCGCGAAAAAGACGTATTTCAATTTATGAGGAAAAATATAATTTCCCCGAAGAATCCAGGAAATCAATAAATTTACACTTTCACTTTACCTGGAGAATAGCAAAGTCAACGCCATCCGAACGCGAACCCCGTCGGCACCACTATCAGGGCTTTCTGCCCAATACCCTAATCCGCCAGACAAGCTCACAAGCTGATCACCAATTTTGGTAACTTTTGAAACAACACAATTTACTGGCACTGACCAATCTTCACCTTTCCAATCATAAGTGCTCTCTGTTTGCATCGTGAACGACCAGGCCGTCGGTGTTGTGTAAGTTACAAATGGTTGCAGAAAAGTTGCACTTAAGTCTCTGCGACCATTATCCCCTGCGAATGACCATATATGATTGCCTAGCAGGCCATACGTCCAGGGACCTTGCTGCCTCAGGGCCACAGCTGTTGGGCCAGCACCCCACTTTTCAGCAGACAGTAGATCGTCTGTTCCCGTTGGCAATAAAAATACCGGCCCCACACCCCATGTCCACCCACCTTCAGTGGGATCTTTTGGGGAGAAGAACACGCTCTGGACGATATCCCCTATGCCACTCTGACCACCTGCACCAGAAAAAATATCCTCTTGATGTATAACAGGCAAAATGGTTCGCGAAATAATATTCCACTCTTCATTCAAATCAATTGGCACCACCGGCTGAATGTTAAGTGTCCAGCGATCTCCGTTATCCAGAACACCTAAATTATCATCATAATTTAACTGAAACGGGACACTAATCAGCGCAGCCACAGGATTGGCAAGATCTTTGGCAAGATCCTCTGCACTTTTTGGGGCATCTTCAGCGAAAGTCACTATTGGCAAAGCGGATAGAGTTAAACACGCGTTTTTTAGATAATTGAATATCGTCTGATTCATTTTGCTCCCTCAAAACTGTAACACCCATACTCTCAACACCTATAATGTCGAGAAACTTCAATGCGATTATCTTGAGATAATTCAGTTTAGTTTAGGGGCCAGAATACGCAAGTTATCAGCAGATTAGAGCGCAGCACTCATTATGTAGCTCAAACTCAAATTCAATCGAAAACCCCACAATTTAAAATGCTTGAAAAATGACAAAATCTTTCCGATCCATAGGCTGATAGACCCAGTCAATTGCTGGCAAATCATTTGACTTACTACAGCTCTTTTATTTAACTGCTGATATCAAAAGCATACGTGAAATACAGATGAAAAAAATAACGACTTACACCTTGCTTCTTACCGCCCTGGGATTACCGCTGATACTGTCCTCATGCGCCACATACAAGCCCTCAAACACCAACAACCTCTGCGAGATTTTTCGCGGTGAAACAGACTGGTACGAAGATGCAGTGGAAGCCAATGAAAAATGGGGCACCCCTATATTTGTGATGATGGCTATCATGGATCAGGAATCTAAGTTCATTCATGATGCCCAGCCGGAGCGGGACTGGTTCTTGTTTATTCCACTGCCAAGAAAGTCTTCCGCCTACGGTTATGCACAGGCCCAGGATCCCGCCTGGGATGAATATATAAAGAGCACCGGTAACGGCGGCGCTGACCGCGACGACTTTGAAGATGCAATAGACTTTATCGGCTGGTATACCCACACAACACAACGCACTTTGAATGTCTCAAAGTGGGATACCTACAACCAGTACCTGGCTTACCACGAAGGGCGAGGAGGATTTAAGCGCAAAACGTATAATGGTAAGCCCTGGCTGATAAAGGTAGCCAAGAAAGTACAACAACAGGCCGCGCGCTATAACGGGCAATTAAAGCAGTGCAAAGAGGAACTTGACGATAAGATTGATGGCTGGTTTTAGGGTGCTTGAATAAAGTGTACGCGATTACGACCTTCGCCTTTCGCTTTGTATAAGCCTTCATCTGCCCGTCGCATAAGAGACTCAAGAGAGTCCTCCCCCACCAAACAGGCAACACCAAAGCTGGCACTGACAGCAATTTCAAACTCACCAAAGGTGGTTGATGTCTGTTCTAGCAAACACCTCAATCGCTCTGCCAACATACAGGCATTGTTTCCGGCTGTCTCCGCAAGCACGATGGCAAATTCTTCACCACCAATCCTTCCAACCAGATCCACATCACGAGTTTGATTGTTTAGCAGACGGGCAACCCGACTCAAAACCTGGTCACCACCGGCGTGACCGTGCTTATCATTTACTGACTTAAAGTAATCCACATCCAGAATAATCAGTGACAAAGGCCTGCCAAAGCGCTGCGCCTGATCAAGCATTTTCTGTCCCTGCTCTAAAAATGCACGACGATTTTTCAGCTGGGTTAACTCGTCAATTTTAGCCAGTCGCTCTTGCTTCTGATGTGAAGCAAGCAGTTTCTGTTCGGCTTGCTTTAACTCGGTGATGTCAGTAGCTATACCCATACGGACAAGTCGTTTGTCCACCCAGGAAACGGCCTGCTCCCGACATTGATACCAACGTTGATTGAGTTTGTCTTGCAGCTCCCAGACATACACCCCTTTGGGGCTTCCATCTGAGTCTACAAGCTGCTGAATAATTTGATCCTGCTTTCCACCCTGAAGAATGTCACAACAGTGACTGTTTGAAGAGTGGCCCCATAGGTTGCGACCATATTGGTTGAAGAACAGAACTTCGTGGCTGGAAAGGTCAACGACATAAATCAGTGCGTCGAGGCTGTCGAGGATAGTAGCGAGTCGAGCGAAGCTCTGCTCCTCGCCACCTCCCAGTGCCGCAAGAACATCGAGGGTATCCTGCTGTTTGTCCTCAGCCATGCCCAACTCGATCATCTGTCATTTCTTATTTTTTATTCCGATCCAGTATATGCCTACACCAAAATTCAAAAAGAGCTCGGTGTGACCCAAAACCGCCATATGGTTTCGGCAATAAGCGGCTACTCTACCACCGGCTGACTGCTCATTGGCGGATAAGGAAACTGGGCGATATTACTGTTGGGCTTGGCTTCGGTAATCTTCACAGCCCCCTCTTTCTCCACTTCATCGATGCGCACGATGGCATGCATGGGAATAAAGCTGCGTTTGACCGTGGCAAATTCGGTTTTCAGCTTCTCTTCCGCCGGATCAACAATCATCTGGGTGTGCTCGCCAAACACAAACTCCTCAATTTCCAGGAACCCCCACAAGTCACTTTGATAAACGTGGCGGCAGTAAACTTCGTACACCTCTCCCTGATTGAGAAAAGAGACGCGGTAGATAGGTGCTTTGGACATGGCAGGAAATCAATTCGTAGCTGTTAAACAAGGGCGCGGAGAATAGCACAAAAAGGCCTTAATCCGCCCCTAAAACACACCAAAAGGGGCCGAAACAGAAGCAGGTTGGCCCCTGTAGAGCCGCCAGCAGGTGTTCAGGGCTAGTGGCTCCTCATAATACCCACAAATCGTCACCACTAGCCCTGAACACCTGCTGGCTGGAATGTGCCAATTATTGATGTCCAACTAGCTCGCGACCCGGATGGAAGGGTTTTGCCCGATTTGTGGGTTATATGAGGGCAAGGCCCTTCCATCCGGGTCGCGAGCGGAACAACGGCAGCTCCATCAATAAAACCCAGCAATGGGGTAGGTTTTAACCCATCTGGGCGCTATAATGCGCGCCCTTGCAATTTGTACACTATTTGATCAGCACTATGTCCAATCACAGCGATAAGCCCGTAAAGAAACTGCACATCGTCACGCACGGATGCCAGATGAACGAGTACGACTCGGCCCGTATGCGCGACCTGCTGGGCGAAAGTCATGAGATGGTTCCCACAGACGACCCGTCCGAGGCGGACGTACTGCTGCTCAACACCTGCTCCATTCGTGAAAAGGCGCAGGAGAAAGTATTCCACCAGCTCGGTCGCTGGAAGCCCTTTAAAGAAGCCAATCCCGATCTGATCATTGGTGTTGGCGGCTGTGTGGCAAGCCAGGAAGGCGATGCCATCGCCAAGCGCGCACCCTTCGTAGACCTTGTATTTGGCCCGCAGACCCTGCACCGCCTGCCGGAAATGATGCAGGAGCGCCAGCAGGGCAATGGCGTGGTGGTGGTTGATGTAAGCTTCCCGGAAATCGAGAAGTTCGACAAATTGCCACAACCGGAAGCCGATGGCGCCACAGCCTTTGTATCCATTATGGAAGGCTGCTCCAAATACTGTACTTTCTGCGTGGTGCCTTACACTCGCGGCGAGGAAGTAAGCCGTCCAATGGCTGATGTGCTGGCCGAGGTCGCTCACCTGGCAGACCAAGGCGTGCGCGAGATCAACCTGTTGGGCCAGAACGTAAACGCTTATCGCGGAGCCACTCCCGAGGGCGGCATCTGTGATCTGGCGGAGCTGATCAGCTATGTGGCCGAAGTAGACGGTATCGATCGTATTCGCTACACCACCAGCCATCCGGTAGAGTTTTCTGACAGCCTGATCGCCGCTTACGCGGAAGTGCCTGAGCTGGTCAGCCACCTGCACCTGCCGGTTCAGAGTGGTTCTGACCGTATTCTGATGGCGATGAAACGCGGCCACACCGCGCTGGAGTACAAATCCAAAATCCGCAAGCTTCGCCAGATTCGCCCGGACATCAGCATTTCATCTGACTTTATCATCGGCTTCCCCGGTGAGACGGAAAAAGACTTTGCCGACACCATGAAGCTGATTGAAGACATCGGCTTCGACACCAGCTTCAGCTTTGTCTACAGCGCCCGCCCCGGCACCCCGGCCAGCGACCTGCAGGACGACACCCCGGAAGAGGTGAAAAAACAGCGCCTGCAAATCCTGCAATCCCGCATCACCCAAAATGCCCAGGCAATCAGCCGACGCATGGTGGGCAATACCGAGCGAGTTCTGGTTACTGGCATATCCAAAAAAGATCCGGGTCAGCTGCAGAGCCGCACCGAAAACAACCGTGTGGTGAACTTCCGCTGCGACGACCACAGCCTGATCGGTAAATTTGCCGATGTACTGATTGAAGAAGCACTGCCCAACTCACTGCGCGGTACTTTGGTGGATTCAGAATAGAGACGAAAGATGGGAGATGAGAGACGGGAAAGCACTGCACCACTCATCATCTCTCGTCTCACATCTCTCATTTAATTGAAATAACCACTGGCTATATTCGCCGCTTCAAAGGCATAAATTCGCTATATTCAAAACGGTAAATAATGCGGAATCGGTGTTTCCCAACCCGGTCAAAGGTTATATGCTTGTTTTAAAAGAGCCCACCGCAAAGGAGCGGTAGACAACTAATTTGAACGCACCAGCAGCACACACAATCACCCTGGAGCCCAATGATGCCAGACGCCTGGCCTCTCTTTGCGGTCAATTCGACGAAAACCTCCGCCAAATCGAACAACGGCTGAATATTGAAATTCGCAGCCGCGGTAATGTATTTGCCCTCTACGGCGAAGAACAAACCGCTCGCGCTGCCGGCAGCCTGTTGCGCAACCTCTACAAAGAGGCCGGCAGCAACGGCGAACTCACCCCGGAAACTGTCCACCTGTTTCTGCAACAAGCCGATTTTGAGAAACGCATGAGTCAACACCACAAAAAGGTCGCCACCCAAAAACCTACTCCCGAAACCGACACTGATGACAACCTGGAATCACTGACACTGATCCGCACCAAGAAGGCCAACATCAAGCCGCGTGGCGGCAACCAGCAACGCTACGTACGAGCGGTGCAGACCCATGACATTGCCTTTGGCATCGGCCCGGCGGGTACCGGTAAAACATATCTTGCCGTAGCCTGTGCTGTGGAAGCCCTGCTTCGTGATGATGTCGAACGCATTTTGCTGGTTCGCCCGGCAGTAGAAGCCGGGGAAAAACTTGGCTTCCTGCCTGGTGATTTGTCCCAAAAAGTAGACCCCTACTTGCGCCCTCTCTACGATGCACTCTACGAGATGCTCGGCTTTGAAACCGTCGAAAAGCTGATCGAGCGCAATGTGATCGAAATCGCACCGCTGGCCTACATGCGTGGTCGCACCCTCAACGGCTCATTTATTATTCTCGACGAAAGCCAGAACACCACCCGTGAACAGATGAAGATGTTCCTGACCCGTATCGGCTTTGGCTCCACCGCAGTGATCACTGGCGACACCAGCCAGATCGACCTGCCGCGTGGTACCAAGTCAGGGCTGGTTCACGTCTGTGAAGTTCTCAAGGATGTGGATGGCATTCACTTTACCTATTTCCAACCCAAGGATGTTGTTCGTCACCCGATGGTGGCGCGTATCGTTGAAGCCTATGAAGCTCACGAACAACAGGAAACCGACGTCAATAAAAGGTAACAGGTGACCCCCGTGGAACTGAGCATCGACTTTGAAAATGTCTCCGGCACCACTGTTCCGGATGAAGATCACATTCACCGATGGGTAAGCGCAGCACTGCAGCACTTGCCCGAGGATTTGCAGCGCTGCGATGTTGATCTCTCGGTGCGAGTGGTGGATGAATTTGAAAGTCAGAATCTCAATCATCGCTACCGACAGAAGAACAATCCGACCAATGTTCTGTCATTCCCGTCCGAGCTGCCACCTGATCTGGGTTTGCCACTGCTCGGGGATTTGGTAATCTGCGCACAGGTTGTGGAGCGCGAAGCCGCAGAACAGGGAAAAAGCCTCCACGCCCACTGGGCTCATATGCTGGTGCACGGTACTCTGCACCTGCTGGATTACGACCACATTGATGACAGTGAAGCGGAGGAGATGGAAGAGCTGGAAACAACCATCCTGACCAGTCTCGGTTTTCCCCCGCCCTATGACGAACCCGATTTCTATCCATTCGAAGGAACACCAGAAACGCCATGAGCGAAGACAACGGCAATAACGACCAGGATCCTCAGCAGAGTAAGTCCTGGTTTGACAAGCTGACAAACGCCTTTTCATCCGACCCGGAAACCCGTGAAGACCTGCTTGAGGTTTTGCAGGAGGCGCACAACAATAAAATCATTGATGAAGAAGCCCTCGAGATCATTGAGGGTGCGCTGGAAGTATCCGAGTTGCAGGCGCGCGACCTGATGGTGCCACGCTCGCAAATGGTGGTGGTCAGCCACAACCAGAAGCCGGAAGAGTTCCTGCCCGCCGTGATTGAGTCCGGTCACTCCCGCTTTCCGGTGATTGGCGATTCCTTTGATGATGTACGTGGCATTTTGCTTGCCAAGGAACTGTTGAAGCTATTGCTCAAGGATTCCTGCGACTTCAACATGGATGACATGATGCGTGCTCCCGCAATTATTCCAGAGAGCAAGCGCATTAATGTGCTGCTCAAGGAGTTCCGGGAATTGCGTTACCACATGGCAGTGGTGGTAGATGAGTACGGTAGCGTATCCGGGCTCATTACCATCGAAGATATTCTCGAAGAGATTGTCGGCGACATTGAAGACGAAACCGACGAAGAAGAGATCGACCAGATTCGTGTCCAGGAGGATGGCTCTTTCCTGGTCGAAGCACTCACCCCCATTGAAGAATTTAACGAACACTTTGAAGTTGAAATGAACGATGAAGAGTTCGACACCATTGGCGGTATTGTTATGCAGGCCTTTGGCCGCCTCCCTCAAGAAGGTGAATCAGTAGATGTAAACGGCTTTAATTTCCGTGTACTGAAAGGTGACAACCGTAAAATTCATCTGCTGGAATTGAAGATGAACCCAGCGCACTAGTGTGCAACTAACAAAAATAACCAACGGAACTGCCATGAACGCCGCTCCCGCTTGGGCGAATAAATTGCTTCGCCCCGCTCTGGCCCTGATTGCCGGAGCGGCATTGCCACTCTCCCTCGCTCCCTGGTTTTACTGGCCGGTCGGTATTGCCAGCTGCACCCTGCTGGCACTGCTACTGCAACGCAGCAACGGAAAACAGGCCTATTGGCTCAGTGCTTTGTTCGGCTTTGCGATGTTTGCGGTGGGCGCGTCCTGGGTTTATGTCAGTATCCACGTTTACGGTAACGCATCCGTGCCACTGGCGCTGCTGCTCACCGGTATTTTTGTCTCTGCACTGGCAGTAATTTTTGCCCTGCCATTCTGGCTTTACGGACGCTTCTGCCAACAAAGCAATCTGGCTCGCCTGCTGGGCTTTCCCGCCGTATGGGTGCTGTCGGAGTGGGGCATGAGCTGGATACTGACCGGCTTTCCCTGGGTATTTCTTGGCTACGGCCATCTCGAAACTTGGCTCGCTGGCTGGGCGCCGGTAACTGGCGTGTGGGGAATCAGCTGGATTATCGCGTTTTGCGGGGCTGCGATAGCTCTGCGTAAAGCAGCCAAAGGAAGCCGTCTTTACCCCGTCGCCATCGCTGTCACAATTATGTTCTGGCTGGGAGGGTTTGGGCTCAACCAGGTCAACTGGACCCAGCCCAGTGAACATTCCATCAGTGTAGGACTGCTGCAGCCCAATATTGCCCAGCAGCAGCGCTGGGATACGGCTCACCTGAACAAAATCATCAGCGATAACCTCGAATACAATGAGGTGCTGTGGGGCAACGACCTGATCATCTGGCCGGAAGCGGCCATACCGCAGCTCAAACACCGGCTGGAACCACTGCTGGCGCAGTTGGATGCCAATGCTCGCCATCGTGGTGCTGGCATGATCATTGGCTTGCCCAGTTTCGACTTTACTACTGATCGCTACTACAACACGGTTACAACCCTCGGCGAGGCGAGCGGCGAATATCGCAAACAACACCTGGTACCGTTTGGTGAATATCTGCCCATGGATTCCCTGCTGCGTGGCCTGATCGACTTTTTCAATCTGCCGATGTCGGAGTTTGCATCGGGGTCACCTGATCAACCGCTTTTGATCGCCCAGGGCCATCCGGTTGGCACCGCTATCTGCTACGAAATTGCCTATCCCGAGCTGGTTCGCCAGGTTGGCAAAGAGGCTGAACTGCTGCTTACCGTAAGTAACGATACCTGGTTTGGCGATTCACTCGGCCCCCTGCAACACCTGAGCATGGCGCAAATGAGGGCACTGGAAAATGGCAAACCGCTGATTCGCGCCACCAACGATGGTATTACCGCGCTGGTGGACCACCGTGGAAACCTCACCGACACCTTGCCGCAATTTACCAGCGGAATGTTAAGTGGAAAGGTAACCCCAAGAGCAGGCACCACGCCATTTGGAACATTAGGCAGCTGGCCGATCCTGCTGATTGCTGTTATGTCCCTGGTGGCGGTCATTGCAGTTTCGCGCAAGCAGCAATAAAGCTGGTCATTACAGTCCCACCCTAATCCAATCCTTCCAGCAACAGTGACTCTTGGTTTTGCATAACGTAATCCAGCAGAGCCCTTGCCACTGGAGACTCATGGCGGGTTTTCATGTTGGCCATATACCAGTTGGTATGAATTGGCAGTTTATCCACCTTCAGAACTGACAGGCCGGCACTGCCGCCGAAAGTGAGTGTGTGCTCAGAGAGAATCGACACCCCCATGCCTGCCATAACCATGTGCTTGATCGCCTCATTGCTCTGAATGGTCATCCGCACATTCAGTTCGCAATTATGCTTTGCCATGTGCTGCTCAATGGCAAATCGCGTTCCCGAGCCACTCTCCCGCATGATGTATGGCTCATTGCAAAACTCTTCCAGGCTGATTTTGCTGCGACCACTCATTGGGTGATCTTCCGAGGCGATGGCCACCAGCCGGTTGGGCAAAAATTCGATCAAGTTGTACTCATCATTCTGGGGTGGATGACTGAACACACAGAAATCGTCTTCACCCGACTGTAATCGCTTCACAATCTGCTGGCGGTTATCCACTTTCAAATCGACATCTATACCCGGGTAGAGCTTGCAGAAATCACCCAGCAAATGGGGGATAAAGTACTTGGCAGTAGTGACCACAGCCAGCCGCAGAGTACCTGTGGTCAACCCTCGCATTTGCGCCAGCTTCATATCCAGCTGCTCAATACTGAGTAGCACCTCACGAGCACTCTCCACTGCAGCACGTCCAGCATCGGTTAACTGAATTCTTCGACCAATCTGGTCAAAGAGTGGCATTCCGATCGCCTCACTCAATTTTTTCAACTGCATGGAAACAGTGGGCTGGGTCAGGTGCAGCGCCTTGGCAGCGCCGGTAACACTGCCCTCTCTGACCACGGCCAGCAGGATCTCCAGTTGGCGTAAGGTTCCAATATGAGCGTGAAGTCTGGAAGTCATAATGTATAGATAATCGTCTATTTTAACACTAGATATTATCTATTTTTAATTATGAATCAACATCTGCATCATGCGCGCCTGAAATCAACTGCACCAGGGAGCCGCACATGAATGCCCGACAACTGATCTTTGGAATCGCCACAGGCGCTGTAATTACTTGCCTGGCAGCCTTGCTTGCCAGCCAGCAGATTATTAGCTGGTCGCTGACCATCATCGGTGCCGCACTGCTGATAGCCAACGGCCTGACCCTGGCGATGCAGCGGTTGCCATTCAGTCAGCTCAAGGCCATTCCTTCTACGCTTTCACAACCGGACAAGAGGTAAGCGGCGATGCAGATAGATGTAGTCGTTGCCTTTTTTGTTCTTGGCATGCTGTCGACGCTGGTCAATAGCAAGATCGACTTTCCCAAAGGGCTCTACCAGACACTGACCCTGTTCCTGCTGCTGGCCATAGGCCTGAAAGGCGGAGTGGCTCTGGATAAATACGCCAGCCTGAACCTGATTCCTCAAACCCTGCTGGTGATCTGCCTTGGTGTCGCAATTCCCTTTATCGCCTACCCTGTGCTGAAAAAAGTCGGGGGCTGGTCACGCAATGACGCCGCCTCCACTGCCGCCCATTACGGCTCGGTCAGTGTCGCCACCTTTGCTGTGGCTGTGTCTGTACTGGAAGCGCAGGGCACCTTCTACGAGCCCTACTTCCCACTATTTGTGGTTTCACTGGAGATTCCCGCTATCGCGGTAGGTATCTGGCTGGCAAAGCGCCATAGCAAGGTCGATAACCGCAAGCAACTCTGCCATGAGCTCTTCCTGAACCAAGGTGTAGTGCTGCTGGTTGGAGGCCTGTTAATCGGCTGGTGGGGAGGCTCGCGAACCGACAACATTATGCCGTTCTTCTCCGGAATGTTTCACGGTGTTCTGGCACTGTTCCTGTTGCAAATGGGGCGTGTAGCCGCTGGACAAATCGGCACCCTGCGACAGCAAGGCTTATTCCTGACCAGCTTTGCCATTGCCATGCCACTGGCTGGTGCAGTACTGGGCGGATTAATCGCCTGGGGGCTGGACTTCTCGGCTGGCGGCATCACCCTTCTAGCCACCCTGGGGGCAAGCGCATCTTACATCGCGGTACCTGCAGCCATGTCCGTCGCCCTGCCAGAAGCCAACCTCAGCCTGCCCCTATCCGGCTCACTGGCCATCACTTTCCCCTTTAACGTGCTGGTCGGTATTCCCGCCTACCTGGCCATCGCACACCAATTGACCTGAAGGAATTATCACCATGCAATTCGCAACCGTTACTGTCGTTATGGGCTCAAAATCCGACTGGCCCACCATGCAAAAAGCCACTGAAGTTCTCGAAGCCCTGGGGGTTCCATGGAAAGCTGGTGTGGTCTCCGCACACCGTACTCCGTCACGATTGGTCGAATTTGCCCACAGCGCCGAGGGCAATGGTGTTGAAGTAATCATCGCTGGTGCCGGCGGTGCTGCTCACCTGCCAGGTATGCTGTCTGCGGAAACCTGGCTGCCGGTCATCGGCGTGCCGGTGGCAAGCCGTCACCTCAACGGCATGGACAGCCTGCTTTCCATTGTACAAATGCCGAAAGGAGTCTCCACCGCCACCATGTCCATTGGTGAATCGGGAGCCTTTAACGCAGGATTGATGGCTGCCCAGATGCTTGCGCTGAAAGACGAGGCTCTGCGTGAGCGCCTGAAAGCCTGGCGCGCCGCCCAAACCGAAGCCGTTCTCTTCGAGATCGAAGAATGAACATAGCGATTGTTGGAACCGGTCAGCTGGCAAGAATGATGGCTCAGGCCGGCAAAAAACTTGGCATCAGCTGCAGCTTTCTACGCTGCGCTGGTGAAGACAGCCGGCCGGTTGAGGGTTATGGGAACATCGTCACGCTGAATGACAATCATGACCCCAAGCAACTTTACCACGCGCTGGGCAAACCGTCCGTGATCACCGTGGAAAAAGAGTCCGTGGATATCGCCCTGCTGAAACAGCTCAAGGCCTTCTGTCCGGTCTATCCGGACCCAGAAGTTATTCGCCTTACCCAGCACCGTTATCTGGAAAAACAGTGGCTCAATAGTATGGGCATAGACACCGCTAATCACGCGCTGTGCAACTCTGTCGACTCACTGATCAATGCAGTAACAGAACTGGGTTATCCGGTGTTTGTGAAAAGCTGTGAAGAGGGATACGACGGACTGAATCAGTGGCGACTAAAAAGTGCTGATGATCTCCATCAACACACTGAGGCAATTCTGCAGCAGGAGTCGATTGTTGAGGGAGAGGTGAGCTTTCACAAAGAGGTGTCAGTAATCGGGGTACGCAATTCCAACGGGGAATTTCTCAGTTACCCGGTAACCGAAAACCAACACAGCAATGGCGTATTACTCACCTCTATCGCTCCAGCCAGTTGTCCCGACTCAGTTCATCAACAAGCACATCAGCTGATAGAGCGAATAATGACCCAGAGCAATTACGTTGGCGTACTGACCGTAGAGTGTTTCGTTACCGACACCGGATTGCTGGTCAACGAACTGGCTCCACGGGTTCACAACAGTGGTCACTGGACTATGGATGGCTGCGCCACCAGTCAGTTTGAGAACCATCTACGCGCCATCACCGGCTTGCCACTGGGAGCGACCAGCCAGCACAAACCCTGTGCAATGGTCAATTTGCTGGGCGTCTCCCCTCAACAGGTAACACTGGCAGCCTCTGGGATGAGCTGTTATGACTACCAGAAAACTCTGAGGCCGGGACGAAAGATGGGGCATTTGAACCTGATTGGTGATGACTTTCAGGAAATATCCGCCCTGACTAACCTACAAGTCAAAGCCATCTACATGGCAGCAGAAGAGGGAGCTGGATAAGCCAGGTTTTTAAAAAAAACCTACAAAAAGTGGGGCATTTACTCGTTTCAAACGTTTATATAAGTAATCACTGGGCTTTTTCCGGCCAAAAACGAACAAAAACACGGGCCGCCCAGTGATAACCCCTCCCTCCTTCTGCGTTTGTTACGCAGAACCTCGGCGCGGCTCTGGCGACAGGGTCGCGCTTTTTAACGCCTTCAAAAAATTTCCGATAGCAGTAGCGGTTTTTTCTGGTTGGCGGGTCCTAGTGTCTGATACGCCCTGAAAAGCTAAACTGACAGGTACCAACACTTGCCGTTACCCCAGAAAGATATGCCTCTGCTTCCCCCCAAAAAGCATCGCAACAAGGCTCTGCCTACAGCTTCTCAACAGCGGTTGAGTGAGGCCTTTGAGCGTTATCGGTCAGCGCTCAAGTCATACCTCGGCAAGTTCCTGAAAACTCAGGATGATGTTGAAGACATCCTTCAGGACACCTTCTTTAACAGCTTTCGGGCTGCCAGAGAAAGGGTAATAGAAAGCCCTGGAGCATTCCTGTTCCGTACCGCTCACAACCTGGCACTTAAAGACATTCGCAACAAGGTCACTCGGGCAACAGATTCTATAGGGGATATTGAGTCACTGGGGGTCACAGGTAATGAACAGACTCTCGAACAGCAGGTAATGGCCAGCCAGGAATTTGGTTTGCTCTGTGAAGCCGTGGATGCTCTCCCCCCACAGTGCAAGCGGGTGTTTGTACTGCGAAAGGTCTATGGCCTGAGCCACAAGGAGATTGCTGCCGAGCTCGGCATCTCGATAAGTACAATCGAAAAACACATTGCAAAAGGTGCATTGGCCTGTAGGGACTTTCTGGCAGAGAAAGGAACCTCCGGCGGCAACAACGGCAAGCGCGGAAGCTTGCATGAATTCAGGACAAAGTAGTCATGACTGATAATGTATACGACATGACCGAGTACAATCGGATTCGCGAGGAAGCCAGTCTCTGGCTGGCTCGCCTGGATGGCGAAGACGCCGATAGCAAACTTCATCGGGAATTTGAACACTGGCTATCTCGCGACAGCCGTCACCGGTCCGTGTTTAGTGAACTTGGCGATGTATGGGGAGAGATGGATATCCTGGCGCTGTTCCAGCCATTGCTGACAACCACATCAGAACTGGACTCAACCTCCATCCCCGCCCAGACCAGACCAAGTAGAGCAAATCGAACCTGGCTGTCATTCGCTGCAGCGGCACTCGTAGTCATGGCAATTGGCCTGCTCTATCCAACGTCCTGGCAACAACAGGCTGAACCCCTGGTGTACACCACCAGTATCGGCGAGCAACGCACTGTCGAACTGGACGACGGTTCAACAATCCAGCTTAATACCAACAGCGTTGTCGAGGTGGCATACAGCAATGACATTCGCCAACTGCGACTACTGCGCGGTGAAGCCTATTTTGATGTCGCACACAACAAAAACCGTCCGTTTGTGGTTCAGGCTGGCAGCGGCAACGTAGAAGCAGTTGGTACCGCCTTCGCCATCCAGTTGGAACAGAGCAGTGTGGAAGTCGCTGTCACAGAGGGTCGGGTAAAAGTCACACCTCTCGCTGCCCAGCCGTCTCCGACACCCCCAATGGAAAAGCCATTAGCCTATGCGGATGCCGGCCAGATAGTTACCTACAATAAAGGAATAGAATCTATACAAACCGCCTCCAATGATCAGCTGGAACGTTTTCTGTCCTGGCGAACAGGACAACTTCGTTTTCAAGGTGAGACCCTGGAGGAAGCCATCTCCGAATTCAGTCGTTACACCGATATTCGCATTATTCTTTCCGAACCCGCTGTTCGTGAACTGAGAGTTGGTGGTGTTTTTAAAACCGGTGATATCAATGAATTTCTGAATGTTCTGGAAGAAGGTTTTCAGGTAGAAGTCAAACGCCACTCACCGAAACTGGTTTATCTGAAAATGACCCAGAAATAATGTTTAGCGTTATAGCGGTTTTCCTCACGTTGGGGGTTATTACTCCCGGTCGCATTGAAAAACGCAGGCCGAGATAATTGACATCCAAGAGGGGTATTAGATGAATAACCTGAAAAAAGAAGTAAAGCGCAGTCTCAAGTCGGCTGTACGCTTTACCAGTTTATGCAGCGCATTGGCGATGTCCGCTTCACTGGCCTTTGCCGAGCCAGTCGAAAAATCCAATTTCAATATTGATAAGCAGTCTGTCACTCAGGCCCTGAATGAATTTGCCGAACAAGCCGGCATTCAAATGCTGTTTTCTTTTGATGAAGCCAAAGGCATCAATGCCAATGCACTGAATGGCAGCTACAGCACCGAAGCTGCACTTGCCGCACTCCTGAAAGGCACCGGTTTGGAATTCAAAGTGACCACTTCCGGTTCCTATGTAGTAAGGGAGAGCGAGTCCAAAATCCAAGCAGAAAAAGCAGCAGGAGAAGAAGAGCCAGTTGAAGAAATTGTGGTGACAGGAACACTGTTGCGCAATGTAAACCCGGTTTCACCCATGATTACCCTGACCGCAAGAGACTTTGAGCGGATGGGTGTTCACAGTGCGGAAGATATTGTTCGCTCCCTCCCTCAAAACCACGCCAGTCTGAATGTATCGAGCAGTATGACCGATACTATTTTATCCTCCGGCAAACAAGGGGGTGTCACCGACTTGCAAGGCAACGCCGCCGCCAACCTCAGGGGGCTGGGAATCCAGAACACCTTGGTACTGGTCAATGGTCGCCGCACTGCGGGCTCACCAATTTTTGAAGGGAATTTTGTCAATCTCTCCAACGTACCGTTTGCCGCTATTGAGCGTGTGGAAATCCTTCTGGATGGCGCCTCGTCCATTTATGGTGCCGATGCCGTAGGCGGTGTAATTAACTTTATTATGAAAAAGGGTTGGACAGGCAGCGAAACCGCCGTCCGCATGGAAGATTCAATCCACGGTGGCAACGCCTACTCACTGAGCCAGGTATTTGGCACCAACTGGGGAACCGGCGACCTGACCGCCACCCTGAGCTACAAAGAGAATAAGCGCGTCTCCTCCGAAAAGGCCGGTTGGTTAACCGTCGACCAGAGTGACGATGGCGGCACCGACTTTAGACTCAACTCATTTGGTTCACCAGGCGTGATCGCACGGCCAATCCCCAGATCCCTACCAGACAGCTTTGATGGCACTGAAGATTGGACCAGTGCCGACATGTCCAACGCCAATATTGACCCGGATTCAGGTGTTCCAGAGCACCTGAGCCCAAGCCGCAAAAACAAGACTTTCTCGTTGATTGTCAATCAGGATCTCACTGACAGCATCAGCGCATTTGTCGACCTGCAATACGCCAAGAACGATACCGACAGCAGCCGCAAATACATCACTTCCAATGCAGAGGTGAAAGGTGGCCACCCCCTGAATCGTCTTGGTGTCGATACCAATATCGGCTATCAATTTATCCACGAAGCCGACAGCGGCTTGATTTCCCGCGCCATAAATGACACCAATCAAATCCAGAAGTCTTTTACCGGTGGGCTGGAATTTGCCCTTCCCAACGATTGGAGACTCGAGACTTCTGCCGCCTGGAGCGAATCTTACAGTGAGAGCCAAGTGCTGAGCCTGACAGCCAAGTCAAACTCCCTGGAAGATCGCATCGCCTTCGCCGAATTTATGGGCGGTGTGCGAATGATGGAAAATCCGGATTACGACCCGAGACGTTGGTGGACTGATCAGTACATACCTATGGCTGCAGATGGCACTCCCGCCGCAACGGTAGCCGATCAGGTGGCTCTGTCTGCCGATCAGGTATACAACCCCTTCGGCAATGGTACAGCGCAAAGCAAGCGGCTAACCGAATTTGTGCGAATGACCGATAACGGGTCACCGGTCTCCACCGTTCAATCATTCAAAGCTACTGCGGATGGCGTCCTGATGGAACTTCCCGGCGGTTCTCTGCGAGCGGCACTAGGTGCAGAATACCGACTGGATCAGCTCGACTACACAGACAACTCCAAGCGCACAATCAGCTCGCCATTTGTGAATGATACGGCCGGCGACACTGATGAGCCCGAGCGTTCGGTAAAATCCCTGTTTACCGACTTTTCAATTCCCATCATCAGTGAAGATAACGCCCTGCCACTGATTAACTCCCTGGAACTGCAGGCATCTCTGCGCTGGGATGAATATCAGGTAAAAGCAAATCGACTCACTCCAGGGCCAGAAGGTACTTTGGACGAAGCAACTTTCGCCCACACCTCTCCCAAAATTGGTTTTGCCTGGCGACCGGTTGAAGATTTGAAAATTCGCGGCACCTGGTCGGAAGTATTCCGTGCCCCGGATTATTCCGAAATTCTGCAAGCCAACAACGTTCAACAAAATGCCCAAATCTTTGACCAGTGGGCGACCAATCCGGACACCGGCGAACTGATGATGGTCGATACCTATATGGCTCGTTACTATCAAAGCGAAGTCGATAGCTTTCGCCAGGAGTATGACCTGACCACATGGGAGCAATTATCTGCGGATCCCCCGGAATCTGTATTGCCCTCCAGTATTATTGGCGGCAACACCAACCTGGATCCTGAAACCGGTGAACTGATTACTTTGGGATTCGATTGGACACCAGCCTTTCTGGAAGGCTTGACCCTATCGGCAACCTACACCAAATCCGAATTGGAAGACCAGATTGCCACTATCGGTGGTGATTTTTTCCCGGCAGCTGCCACTCTTCTGAATGGTGATGTTTATACCCGTGAAAGTATGGCGGGATATTCCATCTATCGTTTTGTGTCAGACGAGCCTGGCAACCTTTTTAATCCAAATGGTACCTATGTGCGAGTGGGCCCGGCAGACCACGCAATTACCATGGTTAATAATGTCCCGGTAAATACTGGTGGTTTTACCAGTGAGTCGGTCGACTTCAACATTCAATATCTGTTTGATACCGAATGGGCCTCATGGGATGCAGCGCTGTACGGCACTTACACCAAAACCTCTGAACGCAAACCATTGCCCATTTCCCCGAGCATTAATCAGGTCGGCCTGATCAATGGTATTGATAATTGGGTAGGAACTGCCCGCCTTGGTTTTGTCAGGAACAATTACGGGGCCACTGTACAGGTTAATTACAGCAGCAGTTACCTGAACAATCGAACAAATGCTCTGTTCCCCTCATCAATCAGCGCCTTCCAGGAAAAAGTGGAGCACTACAGCACCATCGACCTGACAGGACATTACACACTTGATGAGAGTGGCTGGCGATTCCTGTTCGGTGCACGCAATGTGCTTAACCAGCACTTTCCGATTCTGAACAACATGGGTCGCCAATACGACAGCTCCCGAACAGATGTTCGCGGTCGCATCGTCTATTTTGAAGCCAAGAAAACATTTAATTTCTGATTGTTATCCATCCCTTTTCAGGGCGCCAATGGCGCCCTTTTTTATTGATAGTGAAAATAATCAGGGAAGAAGTTTTCTGACGACTGTTAGAGAAAAAATATTAATGGCCCGGAAAATTTCGCCCACTCATATTTATAGAAATTATTTTTAACGACTATCTACTACAAGGAACTCAGCGATTCATTCAGTGAACCTAGAATCGGAGCATCCTCTCCATACTCTTTCTTACAGAGCACAATTGCCTCTATATACAAAATTTTCGCTTTCACTTTATCCCCGAGTCGCTTGGCCAACTCGGCATACGTCATCACAGTGTGGGCACTTTTACCCTGCTCATAGCCAATCTTGATAAATCGCTCCGCACGCTTCAGTATTCTTATATCCTCTGTCGAACTCAAAACATCACGGCCCACCGAAAACCACTTCCAGGCACCAGCGCTCTCTCCTTCACCCTCGAGGTAATTACCCATTTTTTTCATATAGGATGCCCAATCGCCTTCCGACTGGGCAAGCCTTGCCTGCAGCAGGTGTGACATTTGCCAATATTGATCGGCCACCGGCTGGTGACGCTGATACACCTGATAAGGGTTCATAAGCTCCCCCTTAATCGCTGCCAGATATTGGTTAGCTTTTTCACGGTCTCCAGCAGCTGCAGCCTGCTCAATTGCGGTGTTATTCACTTTAACGATCAAATTTGCCACCGGAACTTCGCCCGCTTGCGACACATACGCGGGATAATTGTCGAACACAAACTGAAGCAGTGGATCATCAATCTTGGGCTGACTCCCGCGATATTGGACGATCAATTCAAAGTTGGCTTTAGTGAGCAATTGATCAGAAGACTGCGTTGCAAAATATTCACTGGCCGCACCATCCATAAACTGAAGGTAATCCAGCAGTGCTTTAACATCGTCTTTTGCAATTTTCTCCGCTCCTATTGATTTGTAAGTGAGAAATGTACGAACAAAGTCCGGTTCTCGATCACCTTGCTGGTAACGAACCTGCAGGCGTTCAAAATCCACAGCGTCTTCGCCAAGAGCCTGTTTGCCCAGATCAATTAATTCAGCTGCAGTCATGGCCCCGCCTCGCCGGTGTTGAACCTCACCGTCGGCCGTCAAAAACAGATAAGTTGGATAGCTGTCCACACCATACCGCTCAGCCAGCTCCGGGCCATTGAAGTCTTCATCCTCAGCATCCAGCTTTATATTGATAAAGCGGCTGTTGAAGAAATCGCCCACTTCATCCCTTGGGAAAATTTCCCTCACCATCACTTTGCAGGGGGCACACCAGGGCGTGTAGACATCAACAAACACCAATTTGCCCTGGTGTTCGGCCTCTTTCAGCGCATCAGCGACGCTGCCATTGAAAAAATGAATACCGTCCGCTATTGCACCAGGCGTAGCAAACACCAGTAATAAGGACACCAATAGTTGCTTCATTCTCGCTCCTCAATTGAGTTTGATTGTGGTTATCCTGATTAATGACTCTTCATCGGCGCACCACCGCTATTCGCTGTCAGATCATTTTTGTTAAGAAGGGTAAAGGCTGCCTACTAGGTATCCCTAGCCATAGGCCGTATAATTGCCCGCTTGACCTACGAATTCCCTAATGAACCTCCACTGCGGTTGAACACAAGCGATGCAAGAACACTACACCCCCGAATCCATTGAACAGGAAGTCCAACAGTACTGGGCCGAGAACCAGTGCTTTGAAGTAACCGAAGACCCGGATCGCGAAAAGTACTACTGCCTCGCCATGTTCCCCTACCCCAGTGGCCGCCTGCACATGGGCCACGTGCGCAACTACACCATCACCGATGTGATCTCACGCTACCACCGTATGCTGGGCAAGAATGTGCTGCACCCAATGGGGTGGGACGCCTTTGGCCTGCCGGCCGAAAATGCCGCCATCGCCAACAAAACCGCGCCGGCCAAGTGGACCTACAGCAATATCGGCCATATGAAGGGCCAACTGCAGGCATTGGGCTTTGGTTTTGACTGGAGCCGCGAATTGGCCACCTGCGCACCGGATTACTACAAGTGGGAACAGTGGTTCTTTACCCGCCTGTACGAGAAAGGTCTGGTGTACAAAAAGATGGCCACGGTGAACTGGGACCCGGTGGACCAAACCGTGCTCGCCAACGAACAGGTAATCGACGGTCGCGGCTGGCGCTCCGGTGCGCTGGTAGAGCGCAAAGAGATTCCGCAGTGGTTTATCAAAATCACTGACTACGCCGATCAGCTGCTGAATGATCTCGACCAGCTGGAAGGCTGGCCTGAGCAGGTCAAAACCATGCAGCGCAACTGGATCGGCAAGAGCCGCGGTGTAGAGATGACCTTTGACCTGGCTACCGAAGTGGCCGGTCTGAACAGTTTCGACGTGTACACCACTCGTCCAGACACCTTGATGGGCGTGACTTACGTATCCATCGCTGCTGAGCACCCAATCAGCCTGGAGCTGGCCAAGGACAATGCTGAGCTGGCCGCGTTTATTCAGGAGTGCAAATCCCAATCCGTGGCCGAAGCCGATATGGCCGCCATGGAAAAGAAAGGCATGGATCTGGGTATAAAGGCCATTCACCCGATCACCGGACGCGAAGTGCCGGTGCTGGTGGCCAACTATGTGCTGATGGATTACGGCACCGGCGCGGTGATGGCGGTTCCGGCGCACGACCAGCGCGACTGGGAGTTCGCCACCAAGATGGGCCTGCCAATTGAACAAGTAATCGCTCCTGCAGGTGACGAAGCCATAGATCTCGGCAAAGAAGCCTTCGTCGAAAAAGGCATTCTGGTTAATTCCGGCGACTCTCTTAAAGAATGGGACGGCCTCGAATTCGACGCCGCCTTTGATGCTATCTCCGCCAAACTGGAGAGCCTCGGCAAAGGCCGTGTCACCACCAACTTCCGCCTGCGTGACTGGGGTGTTTCCCGCCAGCGCTATTGGGGCTCACCAATCCCGATGTTTAATTTACCGGAAGGCGGGGAGATCCCAGTACCGCTGGAAAAACTGCCGGTGCTGCTGCCAGAAGATGTGCAGATGGACGGCGTACACTCGCCGATCAAACAAGACGTCGAGTGGCGCAAGGCCGAACTGAACGGCCAACCGGTGGAACACGAAACCGATACCTTCGATACCTTTATGGAGTCGAGCTGGTACTACGCCCGCTACACCTGCCCCAACTACGAAGAGGCAATGCTGAACCCGGAAGCCGCCAACTACTGGCTGCCGGTGGATCAATATGTGGGCGGTATCGAGCACGCCATCCTGCACCTGCTGTACGCACGCTTCTTCCACAAGCTGATGCGCGACGAAGGCCTGGTGAGCAGTGACGAACCGTTCAAGCGCCTGCTCTGCCAAGGCATGGTGCTGGCTGAATCGTTCTACAAAGAGCACGCTGACGGCAGCAAGACCTGGGTCAATCCGCTCGACGTGACTCTGGAAAAAGACGATAAGGGCGCCACTATCAAGGCAGTGGAAACCGCCACCGGCGAAGAGCTGCAAGTGGGCGGTACCATCAAGATGTCCAAGTCCAAAAACAACGGCATCGACCCGCAAACCGCTGTGGACCAGTACGGTGCCGACACCGTGCGCCTGTTCACCATGTTTGCCGCGCCCCCCGAGCAAACCCTGGAGTGGCATGACTCCGGCGTGGAAGGAGCCAGCCGCTTCCTGCGCCGCCTGTGGAAAAATGCCCAGGAGCACCTGACCAAGGGCGAGGTTGCTGCGCTGAATGTGGACGCACTGACAGAAGCACAAAAAGATCTGCGCCGTAAAACCCACGAAACTATTCAGAAAGTCAGCGACGACTACGGCCGCCGTCAAACCTTCAACACCGCCATCGCAGCGGTGATGGAATTGATGAATGAAGTAGGCAAATTTGACGACAGCTCCGAGCAGGGTCTGGCCGTTGAGCGCGAAGCCCTGGAAGCCGCCACCCTGCTGCTGGCTCCGGTCGCGCCGCACATCAGCCACGTACTCTGGAATGCCTTTGGCCACGAAGGTGCTGTTATTGACGCACCGTGGCCATCTCACGATGAAGCCGCATTGGTGCGCAGCTCCATCGAGATGGTGGTACAGGTGAACGGCAAGGTACGCGCCAAGTTGCAAGTGGCCGCCGACGCCAGCGACGACGCCATTATCGACATGGCCAAAGCCGACGAAAACGTGCTGAAATTTATCGAAGGCAAAGAGATCAAGATGTGCAAAGTGATTAAGGGTAAACTGGTCACTTTCGGGGTTAAATAACATCGCCACGCGATGTCATCCTGAGCGCAGCGAAGGATCTCAATGCTGCAAACCAAACCGGGATCCTTCGTCGCCTTGCTCCTCAGGATGACAACCTGAACAGATATCAATTTGGACTGACAATGAAAAAAATACTCAGTTACGTACTTATCCTCAGCGCCGTTTTGGCAACCACTGCCTGCGGATGGCACCTGCGCGGTCAACAGAGCATCAGCGGCGTGGATAGTGTTCATGTCAGCAGTGGCGATTCGGGCACCGCTTTTGCCCAGGAGCTGAAATACCATCTCAAGCGCCAGGGTGTGGAACTGAAAGCCAACGCACCGGAAGCTCGTTACAGCGTGGTGGTCCTCAAGCAGAAAAGTGAACGCCGCGTAGCCAGTGTTGGCGCCAGTGCACGCGCCACCGAATACCTGCTGGTTGAAACCGTTGAATTCCTGGTCCTTGACCCGGCTGGCCAACAGCTGTTGCCTGCCACCACCCTGCGTGCAGAGCGCTCGCTGGACTTCGATGAAAACCAGGTAATCGGCAAAAACGACGAAGCCGCACTGATTCAAACCGAGCTGCGCAATGATCTGGTCCGCCAATTGAGCCGCCGCCTGCAACACCTCAACCCGGCAGCCGCTGCGGCAGACAATGAAGGTTAAGTCAGAACAGCTCAACCAACATCTGCAGGGGCAACTGGCCCCTGTCTATCTGGTATTTGGCGAAGAACCCCTTTTGGTACAAGAGGCGTGCGATGCTATTCGCATCGCCGCTCGTTCACAGGGCTTTAACGAACGCGAGTTGTTCCACGCCGAAGCCGGTTTTGACTGGAACCAACTACTCAACGAAGCAAACAGTCTGTCGCTGTTTGCCGACAAAAAAATTCTTGAACTGCGTATTCCCAATGGCAAGCCCGGTGACAAGGGCAGCAAAGCCATTGAGGAGTATTGCAATGCAGCCAGCAGCGACAATCTGTTGCTGGTTGTATGCCCCAAACTGGATGGCAGCGCCCAGCGCAGCAAGTGGGTAAAGGCGCTGGAGAGCACCGGTGTAATGATTCAAACCTGGCCTGTGCAAGCCCATCAACTTGGCCGCTGGATAGGGCAGCGCCTGCAGCAAGCTGGTATTCGTGCTAACTCTGCCGCCATTGATGTGCTGGTAGATCGTGTCGAGGGCAACCTGCTGGCAGCGGTTCAGGAAATTGAAAAACTGAAACTGCTGACCCCCAATGGCGAGGTGGATGCTAATACCATGTCCACCGTGGTAGCCGACAGCGCGCGCTATAACGTATTTACCCTGGTGGATAAAATCCTCGCCGGTGATGCCCAAAGCGCCGCACGCACACTGCGAGGCCTGCGCGAAGAAGGCATCGAACCACCAGTTGTGCTCTGGGCCATCACGCGGGAAATTCGTATTCTGCTGAAGATTGTCGACGCCAGTGCCCGCGGCGAGCCAATGAGTCAGGCCATGAAAAGCGCCGGGGTATGGGACAAACGCCAGCCAATCTACCAACAGACCCTGCGCCGAGTAAGCCCACCTCAACTGCGCGCAATGTTGCGCCTGGCTCGTAACACCGACCAGGCAATTAAAGGCCTCGGCCGCGATAATGCCTGGGACAATTTAACTGAGCTGACCGTGAATCTGGCCGGCAGTCCTGCTCTGTCTGGACCGACTATCAAGTTGGCAGTTACCAGCGAATAATACTTCTACCCTTCGCACCCAACATTGCGTTGAGTCTGCAGCGAAAGAAATCTACTCCGGAATGCCCGCCATGGAAATCAAAGTCAACTTTCTCGATAACCTTCGCCTCGAAGCCAAGTTCGACGACTTTACAGTTATCACCGACCAGCCCATTCGCTACAAGGGCGACGGTTCGGCGCCGAGTCCGTTTGACTATTTCCTGGCCTCCTCGGCGCTCTGCGCGGCCTACTTTGTAAAGGTCTACTGCGAGTCCCGGGATATCCCCACCGAGGGCATTCGGTTATCACAGAACAACATCGTTGACCCGGAAAACCGCTATAACCAGATTTTCAAAATCCAGGTGGAACTGCCAGAGAACCTCTCCGATAAAGATCGTCAAGGCATACTGCGCTCTATTGACCGCTGCACAGTAAAAAAGGTGGTTCAAACCGGACCGGAGTTTGTGATTGAGGCCACCGACAACCTCGATGCCGACGCACAAGCCATGCTGATAGCTCAGCCCGAGGACCACGACAACACCTTTATTCTCGGCAAGGATCTGCCACTGGAGCAGACCATCGCCAACATGACCGGCATTCTGGAAAAGCTTGGCATGAAGATCGAAGTCGCCTCATGGCGCAATATCGTGCCGCACGTATGGTCACTGCACATTCGCGATGCCGCTTCACCGATGTGCTTTACCAATGGCAAGGGCGCCACCAAGGAGAGCGCCCTGTGCTCTGCGCTGGGTGAGTTTATCGAGCGCCTGAACTGCAACTTCTTTTATAACGATCAGTATTTTGGCGAGGAGATCGCCAATGCCGAGTTTGTGCACTATCCCAACGAAAAGTGGTTCAAGCCAGGCTCCAATGATGAGCTTCCAGATGAAATTCTCGACGACTACTGCCGCGCCATTTACAACCCTGATGGCGAACTGTGCGGCTCGCACCTGATCGACACAAACTCTGGCAACATAGAACGCGGCATATGCTCGCTGCCCTATGTACGCCAGTCCGACGGCGCAACCGTGTACTTCCCGTCCAACCTGATCGAAAATCTGTTCCTCAGCAACGGCATGAGTGCTGGCAACAATCTGGATGAAGCCAAGGTGCAGTGCCTGTCGGAAATTTTTGAGCGGGCGGTGAAAAGAGAAATTATCGAGCAGGAGATAGCCCTGCCGGACGTCCCCGAAGAGGTGCTGGCCAAATACCCGGATATCGTCGAAGGTATCCAGGCACTGGAAGCACAGGGCTTTCCGGTAGTGGTAAAAGATGCCTCACTGGGCGGCCGCTTCCCGGTGATGTGCATCACCCTGATGAATCCCCGTAATGGTGGCGTGTTCGCCTCCTTTGGCGCACACCCAAGCTTTGAAGTGGCACTGGAGCGCAGTCTTACCGAACTGCTGCAGGGTCGCAGCTTTGAAGGCCTGAATGATATCCCCAAGCCCACCTTCAATAGCCAAGCGGTGAGCGAACCGGAAAACTTTGTCGAACACTTCATCGACTCTACCGGTGTGATCAGCTGGCGCTTCTTCAGCGCGAAGCACGATTACGAATTTTGCGAATGGGACTTCACCACAACAAAAGGCTCCGGCACCAACCAGGATGAATCCGACTACCTGTTCAGCATCCTTGCAGAGATGGGCAAGGAAGTTTACGTGGCCGAGTATACCAATCTCGGAACCGCTTGCCGCATTCTGGTTCCCGGTTACTCCGAGGTATACCCGGTGGAAGACCTGATCTGGGACAACACCAACAAAGCCCTGCACTACCGGGAGGATATTCTCAATATCCACTCCCTCAACGATGACCAGCTTGCCGATCTGGCGGAACGCCTGGAAGAGAGTCAGCTGGACAACTACACCGACATCAGAACCCTGATTGGCATTGAGTTTGACGAAAACACGGTATGGGGCCAGCTCACCATACTGGAGCTGAAAATCCTGATCTACCTGGCATTGGGCGATCAGGAGGCCGCTATGGAGCTGGTGGAAACCTTCCTCCAATACAACGACAACACCGTGGAACGCGGCTTGTTCTATCAGGCCATGCATACTGTTCTGGAAATCGTTCTGGACGGTGGACTAGCGTTTGAGGACTACTACGACAACCTCTATCGAATGTTTGGCGAAAACGTTATGAAGGCGGTGGTCGGCTCTATTAATGGCGAGGTTCGATTCTACGGCCTGACCAAGACCAGCATGAAACTTGAGGGGCTGGACAGGCATTTGCGGTTGATCGAGAGCTACAAAAAGCTACACCGGGCGCGGGGTTGAGCCGTTTCAGCCCACAATCAGCTTACCCCTGATTCGCCCTTTTTAAGTTTTTGCACTATTTCTTATCTAAAAGGTACGGCCTGTTGCCCCTCGCGCGTCTAGTTAGTATCGGACACTTGATGGCAATCCAGGCTAAATGGTGCAAATACTTAAAAAACAGGCAATCTACTTGAGCAGCCGAAGATCTGAGAAGCATCAACGTGTGCTTGAACAGCTCTATCGTGATCATGGCGAAGCCATGCGCTGTTTCCTGCTTGGAAGGGTGCGCAATGAGTCAGAACTGGACGATATTATTCAGGAAGTTTTTCTGCGATTAGCCCGAAGTACAGAGCTCCAGAGCAGGCATCAATTGTCCAAGAGACAAAACAGAGCGTATTTGTTCACAGCAGCCAACAACCTGATTGTGGACATGGAGCGGCGTAAGATAGTCCGCAAAGACTACATTCGCACATATCATCCCGATGGAGATACCTCAGTCTATGAGTTATCTCCAGATGTACACGTAGCCGCCGCCAGAGAGTTGTCCACCATTAAAGAGGCCTTGAAGAACCTTAAGCCTACATGGAGAAAAGCTTTCGTTATGTCCCGGTTCAAAGACGAGAACTATACGGATATTGCGAGGGAGATGGGCGTATCTGTTCGCCAAATCGAAAAATACGTCGCAAATGCAATCAAGGCGTTACGCAAAGCTGTACCTAACAGGGACATAGATCATGACTAAGAATCTCAGCAGAATAGCCGAATCCAGAGCCGCCCTTAATACGGCTCGCCTGTTCTCTGGGCTTTTGTCTCCTCAGGAAGCCAAGGAGATCAACGGCTGGCAGCAAACAGATCCAGAATACAAGGCTGAATATCTCTCCAACATGCACCTGCTGGCAGACATGGAAGCACTGAGAAATGATGGCGAAGTACTTGATTGGGCGGATCAAACAACCTCCAACAACAAGCAGCATTGGCTATCAGCACTGAAAGTGGCTTCTATCGCAGCAATAGCCGTTTTGGCCACTCTGTTTTTCCCTCAAGTCAATGAAGATGCTTCTGAAGATATCAATCGATACGTATCGAGGGTCGGAGAGATAAAAACAGTTTCGCTGGATGATGGCAGCACCATCACTCTTAACAGCGGCGCACAAGTCCTGGTTACCATGACCGATACCGAGAGAAAAGTCACTCTCGAGCGCGGGGAAGCGTTTTTTGATGTCACCAAAGAACAGTCCAGACCATTCAATGTCCTTGCAGGACAACGTGAGGTCACTGTTTTAGGTACTTCTTTCAGTGTTCACAAGCAGCCCAATCTCATTCGTGTTGCCGTGGTCAATGGTGCCGTTTGCGTCCACAAAGAAGAGGATGAGGTTTTTTCCGATGCCCTTGCAATCAGCAGCCTTACCGCTGAAAGTCAGGCCATTGATGAAGTGGATCAATTCCGCATAGAAGCTGGCTGGGTCGCGGATATTGCAACCGCTGAGCACAAATTAAAAGGTTACACCCTGTCAGGAAGCAATATTTCCCTCACCTGGATGAATGGGTATCTGGAGTTTTCGCGGCTCCCCCTGTACAAGGTCATTCAGGAATTGAATCGCTACAGCGGTAAGAAAATCCTTATCGAAGACCCCAATATTCTCGGCCTGGAGGTTTCAGCAATCATACGGGTTGAGCAAATTGGCCAAGCACTTTCAGACCTCGAGGATGTAATGCCAATTGAGGTCACCAGCCATTTCGATCGTGTAGTAATAGTCGGCAAAGAATAATCCTCAGTCTGCATGGCTCACACTCCACTTTCTGCTACTGAGTCTATAATTCTCTAGTATACCTTTGGCAATTATCGGCGCAGGGCTTAGCCCAAAGCCCTGTACCGGATTCAAGATTGTTACTTCTATAAGTCTGGCACGATAACATTCTCAATCTGCCAATAACTTAATCTTGACCACTGAATTAACTTTCGGAAAGCCTCCAATACACCTTCGTGACTGAAGGTTTAACTCGGGTCTTATATTATGACGATTAATTTTCAAATAAGTAATTTCAAAAAGGTACGGCTGCACCGCCCTGACGCGTCTAGTTAATATCTCCGGTTTTTCGGAGTATGTAATCATCAATATTAGGGTAGGTGAATTCATGTACAAACAGAAAAAACTATTCCTGGGAATTGCGGCAGCAAGCTTACTGATGACCTCAGTCGCTTCTTACGCTGTCGATAAAAAATTTCCTATTGAAATTGACCAGATGAGCGCAGATCGTTCATTAATGGAACTGGCGAAAAGCACAGGCGTTCAAATTCTTCTTCCATCGAGCGAATCAAGAAATCTGATTCTTCCGCCTTTATCCGGAAGCTTCACGCTCAAAGAAGCACTTAACAAAATTCTTGATGGAACCAGCCTGCAATATAAATTCACTTCCGATACATCTATTGTCATTAGTGAAAAAACTGATGAAGGTAGCACCAAAGAAGAAGATAAAAATATTGAAGAAGTGGTAGTAACCGGCTCAAGATTGGTTACTGACCCGGGAAAGATGACCCGTCAGGTAGAGACTTTCAAGCGCGAAGAAATTGAAAGTAGCGGTGCTACCCGACTGGATGAATTTCTTCGTCAGCTTCCGCAAAACCTCAATGCGCCAACCAATATTGGCTCGGGGTTTCCAGATGCAGACACCGTTGAAGACTTCGGACTTGGCCTGAACGTTTTCGCTGGCAGCAGCGCCAATCTTCGCGGCCTTGGCTCACAGTACACATTGATTCTTATCAACGGTCGTCGCCCCCCTTCAGGTGGTCAGTTTGGTGGCATTACCGATATCAGTAATATTCCCATTGAACGTGTAGAGCGCATCGAAATTTTGTTTGATGGTGCCGCGGCTATTTACGGTGCTGATGCGGTAGGCGGTGTTATCAACATCATCACCAGCCGAGAGTATCAAGGCACAGATCTCAGCGTCACCTACAGCGAGACGGCAGCAGGTGGCGGTCAGCGCTTGAACTTTAACCTTGGTCACACTTTTCAGTGGGAAAGTGGATCAATGACTGCAAATGTAGGCCATCAATCCCAGGAAACCATTACCGGTGACCAGCGCGTAATTGGTTTTGCAGAAGAAGAGCAGCTGGCTCTGCCCCCTGCAACACCGGGTAACGTTAGAGCTTCTGAAGGCGGACCCATAATGTGGGTTCAGGACCTGAACAATGATGGCGACACCTTAGACCCGAATGAACGTCTGTCTGGTGGCTACCCGGTATTGGCCGATGTTTACAGCATCTACACCAGACGATGGGAAGAGCAGACCATTTATGTGGATCGGGAAGATCCGCTGGCAAGCTTTGGGCCACGTGTTAGACAAAATGCGAATACTGTATTGCCAGACCCAAATGACATTGTTGGCTATACACCTATTACAGAAGCGCAATTACCAGAATACGCCGGCCAAGCTGTTAGTCTTTATGACATCCCGGAGCCAGGTGTGATCGGCAATAGCGAACATATCTTCTTTGAGGGTCGCTCTCTCAGCCCGGAAGACAAAACTTATAACGTTGGTTTTGATTTGGATCAGGAATTGGGCAGTGACCTCAAATTATCGCTTTCCGCAGACTATTCAAAAACCAACAAAACCAGCTTGACCAGTAGTCCCTCTACGTTTGGTTCTATTCGTGCCGATTCTGAATCAAACCCTTTCAACGTGGACTTTCGTTACGGATTTCGTAATAACTTCCCTCAAGAAATTCAGTACGTTGATCAGAATGCAGTGTCATTAAGTGGCCAGTTAGACTGGAGCATAAATGACAATTGGACCGCTGTACTTGGCTTTGGTGTCGGCGAAGGTAAAAACACGTCAACTACACTGAATCGTCCTCGCATTACTCCTTCAGCAGCTACTTACATACCTAATCTGTCCGATCTGTTTAACGGTTATGCTGATCTGATTTCTTTCGACCCTGAAACACGGACATATATTGTTGAGCGCGTCGATCTAGATACGGACTTTAACGACCCGAATCTGGGTTATGACAACCTTGATGCCCTATTGGCAGACATTACACCTGCATTTACCACCACAAATGACAGCCGATCAAGAGACATTGATCTAAGCCTGCGTGGCACCCTGTTTAGCCTGCCAGCCGGTGATGTGAGAAGCCACTTCAGCATTGCGCATCGCATGCAGGAAAACGAAATTACAAACAACAATATTTTCTTCAAAACGGCTTTGCTGCAGGGCGATGCCTACAGCACCATGACAGAAACAGAATACAGTGAAAAGTATGGCTCTAAAGCGAATTCTGTAGCGGGTGAGTTGTCAGCACCACTGGTGAGCGAAGACATGAATGTGCCCTTTGTGAAAGACCTTCTGTTCAGCGCAAGTGCACGCTATGAAGAGTACGGCAATGTTGAAGACAAGGGTTTAAACTGGGCAAGCGGCCTTAACTGGCAGATTAACGACTGGATGACGGTTCGCTATAACAAAACTTATAGCCTGAAGGTTCCAGAGGCAGTTCGCTCTGCACGTGAGCAAGTCATACAACGCAGCCCAAGTTACCTGGTTTACAACTCCATCTATGACTCTCGTTATGACTCTGTCGTAAGAGATCAGATCTGGAGCATCCGGGGTGGCTCTGACCACCTGGAATCGGAAAGAAACTACGGCTCTGTACTTGGCTTCATCTTTCGACCGACGTTTGTTGATGGCTTGAATATTCAAGTAAACCTGACTGAGTCTGCTACTTATGACCAGATTGGCTCACCAAACATCAACCGCAAGCTGACTTATGATGCCCTGCTTCCAGAAAACGTAGCAAACAATCCACTGATACGTTATGCAGACCCCGAAAACAACCCAGAGGATGCTTTTGTATTTACAGCCCCTGGACGTGATGGCGTTCCTGTTTACTATGAAGCAATGCCGGGTGACCTTATCTTTGACAAGCGTGTATTTAATATCGGCAACACCTTTAACCGTGGTGCTGATATGCGAGTCAACTATAACTTTACTACCGACTTTGGTGATTGGTTAATTACCTGGCGCCACCAGTATCTGGACACAAATGAGATTGTTCAATCCAACATTTGTGACAAAGGTGCCCAATGTGACTACGACAGCCCATTTGGCCAGAATTTTGACGAAAATTTCAATAAGCCAATTGATACTGTCGACACTGTTAGTCGCTTGAATTTTCCAAACACAGTGCCACTGCCCAGAAACTCCGGATCACTTCGTTTGAACTGGGATTACAAAGGGTTGAACGTTAACCTGCAAGGAAACTATCGGGAAGAGACAACTATCATCCAAAGACCCGTGCCTGCATCCGGAAACTTGAACAACTGGGACGAAGGCGAACCGCTTAACCTTTACGCGGAAACCACCAAGCCGGCACAGTCTGTAAATATGAGAGTTAGCTACGACTTTGCCAATGGCAGCCTGTTCGACTCACCCAGCTGGCTGGACAGCACACAAATTGCTTTCACGGTAGACAGCATTTGGAAGAGTGACCGCGAAGTAGAAACATACTACATTCGCACCGACTATGATCAGGAGCTTAGACGCCAGGAGATCAACAGATACAGCTTTGATGTTCGTGGCCGAGCCTTTTCATTAAAAATCAACACTCGTTTTTAAGATTTACTGGTAAATTTTAGGGGCTACTTATGTAGCCCCGTTTTTCATAGTTTGAGAGGGAAAGGACATGTTCAAAAAATTAATAGTCTGCGCTGGCTTATTACTAGCCGCTGTCGCCTGCAACAGTGACAACACAAACGCAGAAGAGATGGACCCAATATCCTTAACGGCATACAACCAGATTCTGGAATATCAGAAGTATGTCTTTACCCAAGCAGAAAAAATGAAGGGTGCCGACCAGACCTATAAAGACACCTGGAAAGTAATGAAACCCAAAGTGGACAAATGGACCTCCGAGTATGCAGGTAAAGTTGACCTGAAACAGCATCAATGGCTTGAGTGGTGGGCCATTACTGTAAGCAAAAAAACTCTGGAAAATCCTGCCGAACTAATGAAAAAGAGCTTTGAAAATTTCCTGAGAACATACAAAGGGAAGTTCCCCAACACTCTACCTAACAAGTACGACAGCAAATTAGCAAACCCGGTAAAACACTACGTACTCGGCCATGCCTTTCAAGACCTTTCCGAGAACAAAGATCTTGATCGTTTCAACATGTACATAAACTATTACCTCAATGAGCCTGGGTTCGCATTTGATTTTTACTACATCTTTTTACAAAAAGTGGCCAGCACCGAATCCAGCGAAAACTGGAATGTTGAAGAACTGAAAGGTCAGATAATTGCGGCTGCAGAAAAATATGGAAACTTCACGCCCAAGCTGATTGAAACCCTTAAAAGCTACAATGCCGATGGAAGCAATCCTGTCATAGGCGTTCAGGGCAAATCTTTCGTACCTTTCAGTGGACCGGATCTGGACGGAAACACTATTTCTGTTTCTGACTATAAAGGCAAAGTGTTACTGGTTGACTTCTGGGCGACCTGGTGTGGCCCTTGCATGAAAAAAGTCCCAGAACTTGTTGCGCTCCATAACAAATATCGTGACCAGGGATTTGAAATATTAGGTGTATCTGGTGACTATGAAGATGAAATCGATAACGTTATCAGCACCGTGGAAGAAAATGGCATGTCATGGCCAAACATCTATGACAATGGAGTCAAAGAAGCGCAGACTCTTAACGACGTGAGCTATATACCCTACACCATCCTTCTAGATAAAACAGGTAAAGCACGCTACTTTGATCTGCATGGTGAAAGGCTGGCTGGCAAGATTGAGGAGTTACTGGCAGAAACGGAGGAACAGGCTAATAACGCAAAGTCGGAGCAAAAGCAGGAACGAACAGACAGACGCTCAACAAGGACCGACAGATAACCCTCCCATTCGGGAATCTTGATTAGCAGCTATTCACTATGGCACCAATTGCTGCAGCCTTCACATTGAAGTCTGCAGCCATCACAAAGCGCCATTTTACACAGCATTAACATTCAACTGGATTTGATAAGGGGCTCACCCCCTTTCCAGACAAAGAGGAAAAGGCAGTGATCAAAATACTTGTAGCTTTTTTTAGTTTATTTTTTGCCACCGTTACTTTTGGCAATGAAACCTCTGCCACCGCAGAAATGGACCCAACATCCTTAACAGCATACAACCAGATAAAGGAATATCGGGCTTATATCGACTCTAAAGCCCCAAAAATGAAGGGAGCTGACCAGCTCTATAAAGATACCTGGAAATTAATGCAGCCAAAGATTAAAAAGTGGGTATCCGATTATGCTGGAAAAGTTGACCTTAAGCAGCATCAATGGCTTGAATGGTGGGCCATTTCAGTATGCAAAAAAACGCTGGAAAACCCCGCAAAAATGTATACCGAGAGCTTCGAAAAGTATCTTGTTAGTTACAAAGGAAAATTCCCGGGAGCTCACAGACGTGGTGCGGATAAAAAATTAACACGCACTACCACTAATTTTGTCGGCTATGCATTTAAAGATCTTTCCGAAAAGAAAGAACTTAATAGATTCAACACCTATATGGAATACTTCTTTAACGAGCCAAAAATCCCATTTGATCTATACCACAATTTCTTAAAGGAAATTGCCAAAACCGAATCAAGCGAAAACTGGAATGTTGAAGACCTGAAAAGCCAGATAATTGCGGCTGCAGAAAAATACGGAAACTTCACCCCCAGACTGATAGATACACTTAAAAACCATACCAACGACAGCAACAACACCGCCATTGGGGTTCAAGGAAAGTCCTTTGTCCCGTTCAGTGGGCCAGATTTAAATGGAAACACTATTTCTGTAACAGACTTTCGCGGCAAAGTATTACTGATAGATTTTTGGGCCACCTGGTGCGCCCCATGCATGAAGAAAGTACCGGAGCTGGTTGGCCTGTATGACAAATATCGAGATCAAGGATTAGAAATCCTTGGCGTATCCGGCGACTATGAAGGCGAAATCGAAAACGTCGCCAGCACCGTCGAAGATAAAGGCATGGAATGGCCGCAAATTTACGATAATGGCATGCAGGAAGCGCAAACCCTCAACTCTGTGAGAGCCATACCGTACATCATCCTTCTGGATAAAGGCGGAAACGCCCGCTACTTCAACTTGCATGGTGAAGATCTCGAGAAGAAAATTGAGGAATTGCTGGCTGAGACTGAAGATCAGGCAAAGCAACAACAAAGTGCATCTGAAAATCGCAGCACTTCAAAACGCAGATTCTGATTTTTCTGTGAAGAGTTAAGGTTTAAGTTTAACCCTTGAATACCATAATTTTGGTATTTCGGCGCTGCGGCAATCGCCCAGCGCCTTTTTTATTACTTAATCCCGGCAAGTCGCCTTGAGCACTGTGATGACAAAACCAGCAAAGCATCACATGAATCTTCTAGTTTTTGATTTACTTAAATATCTGGATTCATGGTCCACATCTGGCATCAAACAATATTTATTTCTACCAAACAACTCATATCGGTTTAGAGCAATACGATCGTAGAGCCAGTCTCGCAGCGACTTAGGCATGATCCAAAACACCGAAAACATCGGCCAGGGAAATGGCAATAGTGACATGACTTTAAGGAAAGCCGCCGACTGAACGTAGAGTTTTCCACCTTCCAGATACACCATTGTTTCGTAGGTATCCTGAGGCAGCCCGTAGAATGTCAATATTTCCCTACCTACGCCAGACTGAACCGTTGCCAATTTGATTTTACGATGGCGATCAAACCTGATCAGAAACTTCGCCCAACCGGAACATAGTTTGCAAACGCCATCGAACAAAACGACCTTGTCTCCCTCATTTATATTTGGTGCTCTCATAACTTCTAACCCTGAATCCTTTCAATTTTTCGGTTCCACTCGAATTGACGATTTTAGCCCGCATGAAGCAACGCGCAATGCGGGAAACCCATACCCTGTATTACGTTATCACTTCATACAGGCTACAAATACAACCCTCATTCGTGTCATCACGAGCGCAGTGAAGTTCAATCTCTGTTTTCCCGTGCTTGTTAGATCCTTCGCTGCGCTCAGGATGACAAAGACTTTTTTCATATAACCTGTAACTTTTATTTAATACAAACCCCGCGCCGATTTAAGATCGACACGAGGTCTGCAACCAGATTATCAAGCCAAATCAAACCGATCCGCATTCATCACCTTTGTCCACGCAGTAACAAAGTCGTGCACAAACTTCTCCTTGTTATCGTCCTGCGCATAAACTTCTGCGTAGGCACGGAGAATTGAATTGGAACCGAACACCAGATCCACTCGGGTCGCGGTCCACTTGGTGTTGCCGGTGGCGCGCTCGCGGATTTCGTATAGGTTGTTGTCAGTTGGCACCCACTGGTATGCCATATCGGTGAGGTTCACAAAGAAATCATTACTCAGCACCCCTTCGCGGTCGGTAAATACCCCGTGTTTGGTTCCACCGTGGTTGGTGCCCAATACTCGCATACCGCCCACCAGCGCAGTCATTTCCGGGGCGGTGAGACCCATCAGTTGGGTACGATCGAGCAGCATCTCTTCGGCGCTGACAGCGTAATCGGCTTTCAGCCAGTTGCGATAACCGTCGTGTAATGGTTCCATCACCTCGAACGACTCAACATCGGTCATCTCTTCTGTGGCGTCTCCACGGCCCGGTGCAAAAGGTACGTTTATATTCACACCCGCAGCTTTGGCGGCTTGCTCAACTCCGACATTACCCGCCAGCACAATCACATCTGCGACACTGACACCGCTCTCAGCAGCAATTGGCTCCAACACCGAAAGTACTTTGCTCAGGCGTTCAGGCTCATTTCCAGGCCAATCCTTTTGCGGATCAAGGCGAATACGTGCGCCATTGGCACCGCCGCGCATATCGGAGCCGCGGAATGTTCGAGCGCTATCCCAGGCAGTCGCGACCATCTCGCTGATACTCAAACCACTGGCAGCGATTCTGCCTTTCACCGCTTTCACATCGTAGTCACTGCAGCCAGCTGGAACCGCATCCTGCCAGATCAGATCTTCATTGGGCACATCCGGGCCTATATAGCGCACCTTTGGCCCCATATCGCGGTGGGTTAACTTAAACCAGGCGCGGGCAAACACTTCAGAGAAATATTCCGGGTCCTTGTAAAAGCGTTCAGAGATTTTCCGATACTCAGGGTCCATCTTCATAGCCATATCAGCATCGGTCATGATCGGGTTGTGGCGCTCCGATGGGTCTTCAACATCAACGGTTTTATCCTCTTCCTTAATACCGACCGGCTCCCACTGCCATGCCCCGGCAGGGCTCTTACGGGATTCCCACTCATGGTTAAGCAGTAAATGGAAATAACCGTTGTCCCATTTAGTGGGATGAGTCGTCCACGCACCTTCCAGACCACTGGTAACAGTATCGCGACCTACACTGCGCTTGCCGTGATTCATCCAGCCAAAGCCTTGCTCTTCAATGCCCGCCCCTTCGGGGTCAGGTCCCAGCAGGGTGGCATCACCATTTCCATGAGCCTTACCCACAGTGTGGCCACCAGCGGTAAGGGCTACGGTTTCCTCGTCATTCATTGCCATACGGGCAAAGGTTACCCGTACATCATGGGCCGTTTTCAGTGGATCCGGCTTGCCATTTACACCCTCAGGGTTAACGTAAATCAGCCCCATCACCACCGCCGCCAGCGGATTTTCCAGACTCTCGCGGTTGTCGTCGCTGTCGTAGCGGGCAGAGGTCAACCACTCTTTCTCGGATCCCCAGTAGGTGTCTTTTTCGGGATGCCAGATATCCGGGCGACCAAAACCGAAGCCAAAGGTTTTCAACCCCATGGATTCATAGGCTATGGTGCCTGCATAAGCGATCAGATCTGCCCAGCTGAGCTTGTTGCCATATTTCTTCTTGATCGGCCACAGCAGACGACGCGCTTTATCAAGGTTGGCGTTATCAGGCCAGGAATTGAGCGGTGCAAAGCGCTGGTTGCCGGTACCGGCACCACCGCGACCATCGGCGGTACGGTAGGAACCCGCCGCGTGCCAGGTCATACGAATCATCAAGCCGCCGTAGTGCCCCCAGTCCGCCGGCCACCATTCCTGACTGTCAGTCATCAGGGCGATCAGGTCTTTTTTGAGGGCGGCGAAGTCGAGTTTCTTAACCTCTTCGCGATAATTGAAGTCCGCACCCAGCGGATTAGTTTTGGCATCGTGCTGATGGAGAATGTCGAGATTGAGGGTTTTGGGCCACCACTTCATCACGGACTGACTACTCTCTGTGATCGCTCCGTGCATAACCGGGCATTTGCCTGAAGACATTGAAAACCTCCTGTTTGAATTTGAAAGGCCATGCAGCCAGCACAGCCTGTGAATTGCTCACTTCAAACTATTGATCATGGAGGGCGATTTGTACAATCGGCTGTGACTAATGGGTTGGTAGGTTTTTTCTATGGCCAAGATGATGCCAAAGCGACGAAATGCATATGGCCATACTTCTGTCCCTATTAAAGTTTAGAGAGCACAGCGCCAAAAAACTGAAGAACAAAATAAATCGCCAGTCAATTCTACAAGCTCTTTTTCCTACATGCACTACCTATTAGCTCTTGCCTTATTAGCAAAACCTTTGGCACAGCCCGGCAACTTGACAGCTAAAAGAATAAGGCTATATATAAATGAGCTTAAAAATAACGAAACAAGCAGGAGAATAATACCTGCAATATCAATAAAAGCCTCCATACCACCTGAATAGCTTTCAAAAAACATATTTATATTTCGCACATTCCCCGAAAGATACGAATTAAAATAGACGGCCGCTTTCAATATCCAGAAACCCATAATCAATAATAGCGAAGATATTATCAAAGGCTTCCACGGATGTTGCTTAGCAGAAAGTTCCTTAGCAACGAGAGCCACAAAAATTAAAAAAGACACACTCAGAACAAGAAAAAAGACTCCAAGACCGCCAATCAAAATCAAACTGAAAAACCACAAATCTTTTGCAAAACCCCAATATATCACCCCAAAAAATTCAACTTCCTCAGAGAGTAGTACAAGATATACTCCAGCAAGGGCAATCAAAAATAACAATGCCACAGGAAGCATCATGAGGCCTTCTCTTGCCTCTTTTTTTCTCGCCTCATCTATTGAATCCATACTTACACTCTGTCCCCAATTCCGTTAGACAATATCCTTTGAAGCTCAGATCATCACCACACAAACCACAGTAATAATCACCGCACCAATCAAATTCAACACAAACCCTTCCCGCACCATATCTTCCACCCTCACTTTGCCGGAGCCATAAATAATGGCATTAGGTGCGGTGGCGACGGGGAGCATAAAGGCGCAGCTGGCGGACATGGCGGCGGGCAGCATGATCAGTGCCGGTTCGATATTGTTACTGACCGCAGCTGCAGCGAGGATAGGCATCAGCAGTGTGGTGGTAGCGGTGTTGCTGGTAATCTCAGTGAGGAAGGTCACCCCCAGGGCAACACAGAGTACCAATAGCACTGTGGGCAGGGTGGCAAGCCCGGCAAGCTGGTTGCCGATGGCTTCGGACAGGCCGGTTTCTCCAAAGGCTTTGGCAATAACCAGCCCTCCGGCAAACAGCAGCAATACGCCCCACTGTATCTGGCTGGCGTATTCCCAGTTAAGCAGCTTGCCACCTTTGCCATCAGGCAATACACAGAGTACTACCACAGCAAGTAATGCCACCGAAGCGTAGTTGGCGGTGGGCAGGTTGAACCAGGTGGTCCATCCGCCGAAGGGCTCTTTTAAGGTGGCCCATGCCAGTGCGGTAATACCAAATACCACCAGCACACGAATTTCTTCTTTTCGCCATGCACCCTGTTGCGGCACATGAAGTTCAGCAGCGTGACCGAGTTTGCGGGTCAGCCAGATTGCGGCCAGCGGAATAAAGATAACCACTACCGGCATCGCCCACTGCATCCAGCCGACAAAAGTCGGTTCGATACCGCTGGCCATGCGGTAATTTTCCAGAAATATCACATTTGGCGGGGTGCCGATCAATGTGCCCAAGCCACCAATGCTTGAGGCATAAGCGATACCCAGCAGCAAGGGCACGGCGAGTTTCTGGGTGGTGGCTTTTTCCGGTGCGCTATCCAGTACCGCCAGCGCCACCGGCAACAACATAAGCGTGGTGGCAGTATTGGAGATCCACATACTTAACAACGCAGCGGCAGACATAAAGCCGAGCACCAGCATACGCGGGCTGCCACCCCCAAATAGATTGACCATGCCCAGTGCTACACGGCGGTGGGCGCCACTTTTTTCCATGGCTTTGGAAAGCATGGCGCCGCCCATCAGCAACAGAATTAAATAGTGACCGTAAGCAGCGGCGACTTGTTTGCCGTCGAGTATGCCCAGCAGCGGAAAAGCACCGATAGGAATTAACGAGGTGGCAGGAATGGGTATGGGCTCGAAGATCCACCAAATGGCACAAAGTACTGTGAGTGCAGCGGTGAGGTAAGCCTCTCGCGACCAACCGTATTCGGCCATGGTAAAGCCAATAATTAATGCCAGTATCGGGCCTACATAAAGTGCCAGTCCGCGCAGTTTTTCAGTCATGATTTAAAAAATTTATTTTTATTTATTCGGGAATTAAGTGGTCAGGCAGTTCCAGCTCGCCATTTTTATATTGTTCGAGAAGATGCAGTGCTTTTGGCACTTGCAATGGATCAACTGCAAGTTTAATCAACCCAAAGGCAGGCAACTCGCCAGCGCCGCCGGTCAGATCGCCACCTATCACCTCTACTTCTATTCCATGCTGTTCCATCAATCCTTTGATCAGGTGCGCGTCAACAAAATGTTCGGCTTGGTAAATAACAATCACAGCAGCCCCTCGCGAACTTACTCCTACGCCCTGCTTGTAGGGTGTGCAGACACGCTGTAAATACATCCGTGTAAGCTCTTCTGCGGCATCCATGCCGCAGACGGTCTGCACACCCTACAAGCAGGACTCAACTATCCACCGAGTTTGGAAACCCTATCCGATTTTTATGGTTCTTTTATAAAAGCTCACCGCCAGCACCCCCAAACCAATACCACTGATATTAGCGGCAAGATCCAGCAGCTCCGCTTCGCGATAACCACCAATCCCTTGTAACACTTCAATGGCAATACCGTAAATCAGCAGGCCAATCGCCAGCCTTAAAAACCATGAAGAGCGCATAAAGGCAAATGCCACCCAGCCGCAAAGGTACAGATAAATGTAGGCGGCGGCGTGAAGAACCTTGTCCTGAAAGGGAAACAGCATACTGCCGCCCGACGTGGGCCGCAGTGCCATATAAGTAATAACGATCAGCGACAGCCAGAACAGCATTCGCCACAGTGCGGGACGTGTCAGCATCAGGCAATAGCGCCGCCAGCTCTAATCTTTCCCAGCATGTCGGGGTTTACCTCGCGCCCAGTTAACAATGTGTCCAGCGCGCACAAACGTTCTACAGTACCGATATCCCACCATTTGCCGGTAAACAGTTCGCCACTGGCGTAGCCACCTTCAATACTTTTAACCAGTACATCGCGAATGGCGAACTTTTTACTGGCGGATGGATACAGAGCAAAGATCTCCGGGCGCATTACACTGATACCACTAAAGGTGTGGGCATCGCCACCATCGGGGTAGCTGATAATGCCCTGTTCGCTAAGCTGAAAGTCGCCTTTGGGGTGGTGCTCCGGATTAGGCACCAGCACAAGGTGCACCTCGATATCGTCGGACCAGTTGCGGTTGACCAGGGTTTCCAGCGGGTAGTCGGTCCAGACATCACCGTTTACCACCAGAAATGGGTCTCCACCGAGCAGCGGCAGTGCGTTGCGAATACCACCACCGGTTTCCAGTGGTTCGTCTTCACGTGAAAACTGCACATTTACTCCAAAGCGGGAGCCGTCTCCAACGAAAGATTCAACCTGATCGCCGAGCCAGGAGGTATTGATCACCAGTTCGCGCACACCAGCTTTGGCCAGTCGTTCGATATGGTATTGGATCAATGGCTTGTCGCCGACTTTGAGAAGTGGCTTGGGGGTTGTTTCAGTCAGTGGTCTGAGGCGCTCGCCGAAACCGGCGGCCAGAATCATTGCTTTCATTACTCTACTCCCTCCAAGGGCCTGTAATCCCTAATTGAATATTTGGGACTAAAGGCCATTTTATTATTAGCAGGTCATTCCCCTGCTGTTTGCCAGTCGCTGTACCAACCCTGTTGCGGTAGTACCGGCAGAATTCTTTTGTGTAGCCACTGGTTAAACGCCTCAAGTTCCGGGTATTCGGCGGTTACTTCCAGCGTGTAACGCAATACCAGCGGCAGGTCATTCAAATAGCGAGGCTTGCCGTCACGCAACCAGAGACGGGCAAAGATTCCCAGCACCTTGATATGGCGCTGCAATCCCATCAGGTCAAACCAGCGGATAAACTGCTTTTCATCGACCTCAGCCAAAAGGCCGGCTGTGGCAAGGTTGTCGGCGTAGTTCAACGCCCGTTTGCGCACCCAGTCCCGGGGCCAGCGGACATAACAGTCCTTGAGCAGCGACACCAGGTCGTAGGTGATGGGTCCGATCACACCATCCTGAAAATCGATCACCCCCACATCGCCATCTGACAGTACCATCAAATTGCGACAATGGTAATCACGATGTACGACCCGTTGCGGCTGTTCGGTGGCGTTAACAGTGAGTAGCTCAAAGGTGTCGTCAAGCAGCTTGCGCTCTTCCGGCATCAGTTCCAGCCCGAGCAGCTGGTTAATAAACCACTCAGGAAACAGCCCCATCTCCTGTTGCAACAGGGTGCGGTTGTAATTGGCAAAGACATCCTTTGGCGGGGTCATCTGCTGAATTGATAGCAGGCTCTGCTCTGCGGCGTCGTAAAGTTTGCCTGCGGTGCTGGAAGCGATATGGTGGGAGTAGAGGTCGTCACCAAAGTCCTCCAGCAGCATAAAACCGTTCTGGTAGTCCACCGCATATACCCTGGGGGTATGCACACCACCAGCACGCAGGGCCAGTGCCTTGCTGACAAAGGCGGGGTTATTTTCCTGGGTGGGGGGCGCCAGTACCGCCATCATGGACGGCTGGGTGTTGAGGCGAAAGTAGCGACGAAAACCGGCATCGCCATCCAACGGAGACAGGCCAAGCGGCTCGGGCAGTGCCACACTTACCGGCAAATAATCCTGCAACCAGTCCTGTAGCGCTGCGGTATCCGGCATGTTGGCCTCATCATTATTCTGTAAAAGGCAGATGATTCTAACTGAATCTGAGCAAATATGCGTATCCCACAATTTTGCTATATAAAACACGGCTTGCCAGCAGCTCAGAAGATTACGCGACCCAGTGCTCGAAACTGGTGCGACTTGCGCTACAATGGCCGTTTAAATGTCGGGCACAGAACCTCGACCCAGTCATTCGATAGCCGCACGGGACAGCCCCCGGCAACACTGGACAACACAAAAACATGTCGAATCGGATATTTCACACTCCACTCTACCGGGCCCTGAAAACCCATCTCACCTTGCTTGCCGCTGGTGCATTGGCTCTGCCAGCTGCCGCAGATGAACCATCCCGCAAAGTCTGGGAAACCAAAATTGGCCCGGATGGCAAGTGGATCTATATCGAGAAAGAAGTAAAAGGCCGCCAGTATGCGCGCCCCAGGCATCAGCGCCCGACGACACTGGCAGAGAGCGATACCAGCAAGCCGGTTTTATTAGATCCTAATATGCTGGACTGGGTATCGGAAGAGTCGCTGACCGAAGAACAGAAAAAGCAGATGGGTGATGGCTGCTGTGGCATGTATGTCCCACCTGAAGCGGAAGGGGAAGAGGCCAATGTTGAGCCCGAATTGGCGCAGCTGTTTGGCGAAGCGGACAATGTTGACGGCAGCGATGACGTTTACACTTACAGCGGCAATGTTGTGGTTTCGCAAGGCTACCGTCGCCTGACGGCCGGCACCGCAACCCTGGACAAGAAAAACAACGTTGCCGACCTGAGTGGTGGAGTTGAATTGCGCGAGCCCGGCCTGCTGATGAAAGGCGATCGGGTGCAGCTGCAAGGAGATGGCAAGGCCGCCCAGATTGAAAACGCCACCTTTGTATTCCAGAACACCAATGTGCGCGGCACCGCTGCTGAACTGGAGCGCTCTCCGGACAACCACTACAAAGCTGAAGATGCCACCTATACCAGCTGCCCGCCGGACAGCAATGCGTGGATCCTGAAAACGTCCGAGATTGATATCGACGCCGACGAGAATGTAGCCACCGCAAAACATGTACGGGTAAACGTTAAAGACATACCGATCATCTACATTCCCTGGCTGCAATTTCCAGTGGGCGGGGTTCGTAAAACCGGGGTGCTTTACCCCAATATCGAACTGGGCGAACGCAATGGCCTGGATTTCGCGCTGCCAATCTATTTAAATCTGGCACCAAACTACGACGCCACCCTGACTCCCAGGTATATTTCCGAACGCGGCTATATGCTATCGACGGAGTTTCGCCACCTCTCTGACTGGAGCTATACAGAGCTGACAGCAACCAGCCTGAAAGATGATGATGGCGGTGATCGCACGGATATTGATCCAAATCTGGAAGACACAACCGGCAAAGACCGCTGGTTGCGCAAACTGTTACATCATGGCAAATACAACGGCTTTACCACCCAGGTGGACTACACCAAGATCAGCGACAATCTTTATTTTCGCGACCTCGGCAACACCACTCTGGAGGTAAATGCCCAGACTCACTTGAAGCAACAGGCACAACTGGGCTACAGCCTCAGCAACTGGCAACTGAATCTGCAAAGCACCCAGTACCAGACTATCTTTGAAAACCCGGAGCGTCGGGTGCAAAAGCCTTACAAGCAGTTGCCACGTTTTGACGCCAACGGCGACTATCGCTGGGATAACGGCCTGAACCTCAGCCTGGAACAGCACGCAGTGGTGTTTGATCACGATGATGATGACAACCCCACTATTCTCCCACCCAACGGATTCAGTACTGATGTGAACAACACTTACATCACTGGTAGTCGGGGACGACTGGACTGGACACTAAACTGGGACCAGCGCTGGGAGTGGGGCTTTTTGGATACCGGCCTGATCGCTCGCCACCTGACCTACCAGCTGGATGATGCTGTATTGGGCCAAACGGATGAGACCCCTGAGGTGAGCGTACCGGTTGGCTACCTGGATACCGGATTGGTTCTGGAGCGCAACACTACTCTGCTGAGCGGCTTTACCCAGACTCTCGAGCCACGCATCAAACTGCTGTACGCCGACTTTGAAGACCAGCGCGAGCTGCCCAACTTTGACACCACCGACCAGACCTTCAGCTACAACTCTCTGTGGCGTGATGATCGGTTCAGTGGATCGGACCGTATTGGCGACACCCAACAGGCAAGCTTTGGTATTACCACTCGCCTTCTGGACGACACTTCCGGCGCTGAATGGCTGCGCTTTGGTGTTGGCCAGATCTTCTATTTTGAAGACCGTCGCGTAAGCCTCAACCCGCTGCTGACACCGGAAGTTATCGCGAACCCGATGCTGCTGGACACCAATAATGACGGCATGATTTCTGCCGCCGATGACAACCTGACTACCGGTAATATCAGTCGAACATTCGCAGAGCTGGATCGCCTGACCCGCGACAGCTCGCCTATTGCCGCTGACCTTAAGGTTAAGCTCAGCAAGCACTGGCAGTTACTCACCGACGCGACCTGGGATGATTCGTCCCAGCGCATGGATCGCGGCAGTTTTGCCCTGCGATACAACAATAACGACGACACTATCGTCAACCTCGGCTACCGCTTTACCCGCCAGAGCTCAAGGGTAACTGACCTGTTCAACACCAGCACCAGCATCAACCTGCAGGAAGATATTGAACAGGCAGACATCTCCACTGTGCTGCCGCTGTATGGCAACCTGAGCCTGATCAGCCGCTGGAATTACGACTTTACCAACAAAAGGGATCTGGAGAGCTTTGCCGGTGTCGAATACGATAGCTGTTGCTGGCGAGTCAGTGCGGTATGGCGTCGCTGGATTGATCGCGACGACTTGCGCCTGAGCCCCTCCGATGACCTGAAGGACGATCAGGGCATCTTCTTCCAGATCGAATTAAAAGGTCTGGCCGGCACCAGCGGTAAACTGAAAAGCATCCTCAGCGAAGGAATTTATGGTTATCAGAACGATGAGAAATAATATGAAGCAGACTGTAGTTCGTACCCTTTCCCGCACAGCCTGCCTGTTGGGCGCCTCTCTTCTGGCCATTAGCGCCGAAGTTTCCATGGCCGAAGAGGTCGAACTGGATCGCGTGGTCGCCATTGTCGGTGAAGACGTGGTGATGAAAACCGAACTGGATCAGCGCCTTGCATCGATTTATATGCGCGCTCAAGCCGCCAACCAACCTATGCCGCCAAGAGATGAACTGGCCAAGCAGGTTTTGGAAAGGCTGATTGACGAGAGACTGCAACTGGGTCTTGCAGAGCGTAACAACATGCAGGTCTCTGATGCCCAGATCAATGCGACCTTGCAGGATATTGCAGCCCGTCAGGGACTGACATTTGAACAGTTTGTCGAGCAGGCACACGCCAATGGCGAAAACCTGGCTGACCTGCGCCGACAGATCAGCAACGAAATTAAAATCAATTACGTTCAGGAAGGCGCGGTAAAACAAAATATTCCGGTATCGCTGCAGGAAATCACTAACTTCCTGGAGTCAGAAGAAGGCCAATTCTGGAAGTCACCGCAGCTTCAATTGGGGCATATTCAATTGAACCTTTCTGCTGGCGCTCCCAAGGATGAGGTTGCACGCGTAATGGCCCGCGCAAATACCATGCGTTCTGAGTTGATGGAAGGTGGCGACTTCAAGCAGATGGCATTGACCCAATCCGCAGGTCAAACTGCCCTGCAAGGCGGCGACCTCGGCTGGCGAAGCACTGTAGAGCTGCCTCTTGATATGGCCAATGCTGTTAAAGACCTTCAACCCGGTGAGATTTCAGAGCCCATTCGCAATGACGCCGGCGTTCACCTTCTAAAGGTTTATGACCGTAAGGGCGGTCAGCAGCAACTGATTCTCAAAGAATATGATGTTCGCCATATCCTGGTGAAAACCAACGAAATTCGTGACGACGAAGCGGCCTACAACCAGCTGATGAAAGTGCGAGAAGACCTTCTCTCCGGGGAAAGCGAGAAGGATTTCGCAGCTTACGCCAAAGAGCTGTCTGAAGACCCTGGTTCAAAACTCAGTGGCGGAGAGCTCGGCTGGAATATTCCGGATCGATTTGTTCCCGAATTCGGACAGATGATGCAATCCGTGGAAGTGGGTGAAATCAGCTTCCCGTTCCACACTGAGCACGGCTGGCACATCCTTCAGGTAAGTGAAGTACGAGATCAGGATTTCAGTGGCAATGTGCTCAACAACAGGGCCCGCGAGATTCTTGTTGACCGCAAGTTTGAAGAAGAGTTGTCCATCTGGCTGCAACAGCAGCGCGACAACACCTTCATTGAGATCAAACTGTAAGCAGACTCAACCATGACCTTAAGGCTGGCATTAACGCCGGGTGAGCCCGCCGGGATCGGCCCCGACCTGGCGGTTATGCTGGCCCAGCAAGGCTCCCCCCACGAAATAGTCGTCTTTGCGGACCCACAGCTGCTTCAGCAGCGGGCTGCAAAGCTGGGTCTCGCTCTTACACTGCGTCCATTAAGTACCGAACCAAGACCCCTCTCTCCCGGCGAGCTGGCCATTCACCCGGTCGCTTTGCAAACCCATAGCGAACCAGGAAAGCTGGCAACGGCTAATGCCCGTTATGTGCTGGATTGCCTGAAGCAGGCTGTTGAACACTGCCAATCGGGTTACTGCCAGGCAATGATTACCGGCCCGGTTCACAAGGGGGTGATCAATGAAGCAGGTATACCCTTTTCAGGCCACACTGAATTTCTCGCAGACAAAACCGCCACTTCGCAAGTGGTAATGATGTTGGCAACCCAGTCACTGCGCGTAGCATTGGCCACCACACATCTGCCACTTCGAGATGTTGCCGATGCCATTAATGCACCGCTGCTGGAACGTGTTATCACCATTTTGCACAGCGACCTGCAAAAGAAATTCGGGATATCGAATCCTCGCATTTTGGTGGCAGGGTTAAATCCCCATGCCGGTGAAGGTGGGCATCTGGGCCGCGAAGAGATCGAAATTATCGAGCCCGTTCTGGATCAGTTACGTAAGAAGGGGTTGAAGCTTGAGGGGCCTCTGCCTGCCGACACACTGTTTACCCCCAAGTACCTCTCCGAGGCCGATGCGGTGTTGGCGATGTATCACGATCAAGGTTTGCCGGTACTCAAATACCAGGGTTTTGGCAGAGCAGTGAATGTCACCCTTGGCCTGCCGATTATTCGCACTTCGGTTGACCACGGCACGGCACTCGACCTGGCAGGAACCGGCAAAGCCGACTGCGGCAGCCTGCAGACTGCGATAGAATACGCCGCAACTATGGCACAAAGCGCTGGTTGATTAATTCAGCCAGCCCATGTCACTCTTTCAATTTCAGATTTTTGCGGAGCCACTTTTGTCCAAGCCCCGTCACACCGACCTAACCGATCACCGCGCTCGCAAGCGCTTTGGCCAGAATTTTCTGGTGGATGACAACGTAATCAACAAAATTGTCGATGCCATTCACCCCAGGGAAGATGACAACCTGATTGAGATCGGCCCCGGTCAGGGAGCGATGACCCGGCCACTGCTTGATCGTTGCCCGCTATTACAAGTGGTTGAGCTGGATCGCGATCTGGCCGCACTGTTGACCGATAAATTTCGCAACTATCCCGAATTCAAATTGCATCAGGGCGATGCACTGAAAACGGATTTCAGGCAGTTTCGATTTGGCGAAAAGCCGATGCGAATTGTTGGCAATCTGCCCTACAACATCTCAACCCCATTGATTTTTCACCTGCTCAGCTATGTGGGTGAAGTGATTGATATGCACTTTATGTTGCAAAAAGAGGTGGTGGATCGTCTCGCTGCCAGCCCCGGTGAAAAGGCCTACGGCCGACTTACAGTAATGGCGCAGTATTATTGCCAGGTAGAGCCACTGTTTCTGGTGCCGCCCGGGTCCTTTCACCCGGCGCCCAAGGTGGATTCAGCCATTGTTCGGCTGTTGCCCTATAAGGATTTACCCTTCCCCGCGGAAGATGTCTCCTTGCTGCAACGACTGGTCAGCGCCTGCTTTCAGCAGCGCCGTAAAACCCTGCGCAACAGCCTGAAGAACTTTGTTGGAGCCGACCAGTTGGATCAGCTCGATATTGATCTTCAACTGCGCCCCGAAGTTCTTAGCGTTGCCGATTTTGTTCGCCTCAGCAATCAAATTCACGCGATGACACGCGATTCAAAAAATGACTGATTGCCCTATTCAAGTAACTGTTCAACCCGAATACCTGGCCAATCAATCTGAGCCAGGAAGTCGCCGTTTTGCATTTGCTTACCACATCACCATCACCAATAACGGCTCACAGCCAGCCCAGTTGCTGTCACGCCATTGGCACATTGTTGATGGCAATAACGAACGCAAAGAGGTGCAGGGTGATGGTGTTGTCGGCGAACAGCCTTTTATTGCATCAGGTGACAGCTACCGTTACTCCAGCGGTGTGATATTGGAAACACCGGTTGGCACCATGGAGGGCAGCTACCAGATGGTCGGGCCTGACGGTGATACCTTCGACGCACCCATTCCGGCGTTTGTCCTTGCTGTACCCGGAGCACTGCACTGATGGCGATTTATGCTGTAGGTGATTTACAGGGCTGCCTGACACCGCTCAAACAATTGTTGGATCAGGTGCAGTTTGATCCTGGCAAGGATCAACTTTGGTCAACCGGGGATATTGTTAATCGTGGCCCTGAGTCGTTGGCCACAATGAGGTATCTGCATTCTCTGGGCAATAGCTTTCGAATGGTGCTTGGCAATCACGATCTTCACCTGTTGGCTGTTGCCCACCACAGTGACAATCTGAAGCCCAAGGATACTTTGCAGGAAATTCTCGACGCCCCAGACCGGGACCTGTTACTCGACTGGCTCCAAAGCCAGCCACTGGCAATCTACGAACAAGGCTACTGCCTCGTCCACGCCGGCATTCCTCCGCAGTGGGATATAGAAACTGCGTTGAACCTATCCCGTGAAGTGGAACAGGTGCTGCAAGGTGACAATGTCGATGCCTATTTCGACGCCATGTATGGCAACCAGCCGGATTTATGGTCTGAAAACCTTCAGGGTCCTGAACGTTGGCGAGTTATTACCAATTACCTTACCCGAATGCGTTTTTGCGACACCGATGGACGTCTTGAGTTGACCAATAAGCTGGCACCTGCAAATGGGCCTGCAGGTTTTGAACCATGGTTCAGTCAGCCCAATCGCTTAAGTGCGAACGTCAAAATCCTTTTTGGCCACTGGGCATCTCTTGAGGGTGAATCCGTAGGAGATAATCTTTATCCGCTGGATACCGGCTGTGTTTGGGGTGGGAAACTGCGGATGATTCGACTCGGTGATGAAGAGACCTTTGAAACCGACTGTAGCTGTTAGGCTAAGTGAAACGTCCTGTTTACCTGCTTATTTGTCATCGTGAGCACCAAAGCTGAGAGCGTTTTGGGTGCCGTGGGCGACTATCTCTTTTGTCTTACACAATCTGAAAAGCGAGCTCGCTCTTTCCACAGCCTGACAGGCCCCTCCTCATAATACCCACAAATCGTCGCGACCTGTCAGGCTGCGGAAAGAGCTACTTTGGCTAGGCTGTTTGTTGATTTCTGTTATTTCGGGGCAAGGTCTGTAGGGTGCGCCATGCGCACCACTCTACCCATGGTGCGCACGGCGCACCCTACCCGCCAAACGTATTTCCAGGCATAAAAAAACCGGGCAATGCCCGGTTTTTTTATGAGATTGGCTACGAACTTACTCTTCGCCGCTCTCTACAACTTCTTCAGCTGCTTCAACTTGCGGGCGATCCACCAGTTCAACGTACGCCATAGGCGCGTTGTCACCAGCACGGAAGCCACACTTCAGGATGCGGATGTAACCACCCGGACGCTCCTGGTAACGTGGACCCAGTTCGTTGAAAAGCTTACCTACAGCCGCTTTATCGCGCAGGCGGTCGAACGCCAGACGACGGTTGGCTACAGAGTCCTGCTTGGCCAGAGTGATCAGCGGCTCGGCAACGCGACGCAGCTCTTTGGCTTTTGGCAGAGTAGTTTTAATCAGTTCATGCTCAACCAATGATGCAGTCATGTTGCGGAACATGGCTCGACGGTGCGAGCTGTTGCGGTTCAATTGGCGGCCACTTTGACGATGACGCATAGTTCCAATTCCTTAATTCGTTGCACTCTTTTTAGATAAAGAGTCAGCAAGCGCTACTAACAAGTCTATCTCAAGCTTTCTCTTTCTTGAGGCTGGCCGGCGGCCAGTTCTCAAGACGCATGCCCAGTGACAGGCCGCGAGAAGCGAGAACGTCTTTGATTTCAGTGAGAGATTTCTTACCGAGGTTCGGGGTTTTCAGCAGCTCTACTTCGGTGCGCTGAATCAGGTCACCAATGTAGTAGATGCTCTCTGCCTTCAGGCAGTTGGCCGAACGAACAGTCAGCTCGAGATCATCAACCGGACGCAGGAGAATCGGATCAATTTCCTCTTCTTTCTCCTCAGGCTCGGCTTGAGACTCACTCTCCAGATTCACAAACACCGCCAGCTGTTGCTGAAGGATGGTTGCTGCACGGCGAATGGCTTCTTCCGGATCCAGAGTACCGTTGGTTTCCAGATCGATAACCAGTTTGTCCAGGTCAGTGCGCTGTTCTACACGTGCGCTCTCAACTACGTAAGCGACGCGGCGAACCGGGCTGTAAGAAGCGTCCAGTTGCAGGCGACCAATCGCACGGGTCTCTTCCTGATCATTGTTGCGAGCGTCGGCTGGCTGGTAGCCACGGCCGCGCTGAATGCGCAAACGCATGTTCAGTTCAGTGTCGCCAGTAATGTTGGCGATCACCAGATCCGGGTTCATGATCTCAACGTTGCTGTCCACCTGGATGTCTCCGGCGGTTACTGCACCTTTGCCTTTTTTGCTCAGGGTCAGCTCAGCTTCGTCTTTACCGTGCATTACGACGGCAACCTCTTTCAGGTTGAGCAGAATTTCAATTACGTCTTCCTGCACACCTTCGATGCTGCTGTACTCGTGCAGTACACCGTCGATTTCCACTTCCACAATGGCACAGCCAGGCATGGAAGAGAGCAGGATGCGGCGCAGGGCATTACCCAGAGTGTGTCCGAAACCGCGCTCAAGCGGCTCCAGTACAACTTTCGCGTGGGTAGAGCTCAGCTCGGTTACATCGATAGTGCGCGGAGTCAGAAGTTCTGTCGCAGATGTTTGCATATCCGTACCTGTCAGTGTTCAGTTAACCCAAATGTCTAGCGTGCTCCAAGTCAGCTCAGTGCTTACTTGGAGTACAGCTCTACAATCAGGTTCTCGTTGATGTCGGCGGGCAGATCGCTACGATCCGGAGTGCGGGTAAATGTACCAGCCATTTTGCTGGCATCAACCGATACCCACTCAACATCACCACGCTGTGCAGCCAGAGCCAGTGCGCCTTGAATACGCAGTTGGTTCTTGGACTTCTCGCGAACGCTCACTTCGTCACCGGCTTTTACCTGGTAAGAGGCAACGTTTACTTTCTTGCCGTTAACCAGAATAGCGTTGTGAGAAACCAGCTGACGAGCTTCGGCGCGAGTAGAGCCAAATCCCATGCGATAAACAACGTTATCCAGACGCTGCTCCAACAGGGTCAACAGGTTAGTACCGGTTGCGCCTTTCAGACGAGCAGCTTCTTTGTAGTAGTTGCGGAATTGCTTTTCCAGAACGCCGTAGGTACGACGAACTTTTTGCTTTTCACGCAGCTGAACACCGTAGTCAGACAGACGACCGCGACGCTGGCCGTGCTGGCCAGGAGCGCTCTCTGCGCGACACTTGGAGTCCAGTGGACGCACGCCACTTTTCAGGAACAGGTCAGTTCCTTCGCGGCGAGACAGCTTACAAGTTGGTCCAATATATCTTGCCATGATCTGAGCCCTGCCTTATACGCGACGTTTTTTCGGCGGACGACATCCGTTATGCGGAATCGGCGTCACGTCGGTAATGTTAGTAATCTTGAATCCAGCGTTGTTCAGTGCACGAACAGCAGATTCACGGCCGGGGCCAGGGCCCTTAACTTCTACTTCGAGGTTCTTCAGGCCGAACTCTTGAGCGGCCAGACCAGCGCGTTCTGCAGCTACCTGAGCAGCGAACGGGGTGGATTTACGAGAACCACGGAAACCGGAACCACCAGCGGTAGCCCAGCTCAGGGCGTTGCCCTGGCGGTCGGTGATGGTAACGATGGTGTTGTTGAAAGAAGCGTAGATGTGCGCGATTCCGTCAACAACCGTCTTTTTGACCTTTTTACGGGCGGTCTTTTGTCCAGGCTTTGCCATAATCAACAATTCCTATCAATTAGCGCTTGATTGGCTTGCGCGGACCCTTACGGGTGCGGGCATTGGTTTTGGTGCGCTGACCACGCAGCGGCAGGCTGCGACGGTGACGCAAACCACGGTAACAACCGAGGTCCATCAAACGTTTGATATTCATACTGATTTCACGACGCAAGTCACCCTCCACAGTACGCTTAGCAACAGCTTCACGAACGGAGTCCATCTGCGCGTCGGAGAGATCAGCAATCTTTACATCTTCCGCGATACCGACTTCAGCGCAGATTGCTTTAGCGGTTGTGCGTCCGATCCCGAACACGTAGGTGAGTGAAATCACCGCGTGCTTATTATCGGGGATATTGACACCGGAAATACGGGCCATTGATATTTCTCCACAGTTTAAAAATATGCACCCTCTTTAACCCAAAGGGGCACCGAAATGCGCACAGGGTACGCAAAAGGCGCAAGAGGATAGCTTTCGATGCGTTAAAAAGCAAGTCCGGGTGCGCAATTAGCGCACCCGGCAAAGGGAATTAACCCTGGCGTTGCTTATGACGCGGTTCCGCGCTGCAAATTACACGAATAACGCCGTTGCGCTTTACGGTTTTGCAGTTGCGGCACATCTTTTTGACTGATGCACGTACTTTCATGGTTCACCTCAATTATCCAGCGGCACCCAAGTGCCAGCCTGATCCTAATTAGCCTTTCAAATTCTGCTTCTTCATCAGCGATTCGTACTGCGAAGACATCAGGTGGGATTGAACCTGGGCCATAAAGTCCATGGTTACCACCACCGCAATCAGCAGCGACGTTCCGCCGAGATAGAACGGCACCGAGAATTGGGCTTGCAGCACATCCGGCAGCATACAAACGCCGGCGATGTACAGGCCACCAATCACGGTGAGCTTGGTCATTACACCGTCAATATACTTGGCAGTTTGCTCACCCGGACGAATACCCGGCAGGTAAGCACCACCACGCTTCAGGTTGTCTGCCATCTCTTTCGGGTTGTACATCAACGCCGTATAGAAGAAGCAGAAGAAAATGATCAACCCGGCAAACAGGATGTAATACAGCGGCTGACCGCGTCCCAGGAACAGACCAATCTGACCGACCCAGTCAGGGGCGTTCACACTCTGTCCGAACCACTGACTGATTGACGCCGGGAACAGCAACAGGCTGCTGGCGAAAATAGCCGGGATCACACCCGCCATATTGACTTTCAATGGCAGGTGGCTGGTTTGCGCCGCGAACATCTTGCGACCTTGCTGGCGCTGGGCGTAGTTTACAGTGATACGGCGCTGACCGCGCTCCATAAACACCACAAAGTACACTACAGCAATAGCAAGCAGACCAATCAGCAGCAGCGCCAGATAGTGAATATTACCCTGACGTGCCTGCTCGAAAGATTGGCCAATAGCACTCGGCAGTCCGGCAACAATACCGGCGAAGATCAGCATGGAAATGCCGTTGCCGATACCGCGCTCGGTAATCTGCTCACCCAGCCACATCATGAACACTGCACCGGTTACCAGCGAGGTAACTGCGGTGAAATAGAACATGAAGTCAGCGGTGTAAGCCATGCCTTGTGAGCCGAGACCAATCGCCAGACCAATACCTTGTACGGTCGCCAGCAACACTGTGCCGTAGCGGGTGTACTGGTTGATCTTGCGTCGTCCGGCATCGCCCTCTTTCTTGAGCTGCTCAAGTGACGGGGTTACCGCACTCATCAGCTGCATGATGATAGAGGCCGAAATATAAGGCATAACGCCCAGAGCCAGAATACTCATATTCGCCAGAGCGCCACCGGAGAACATGTTGAACATGTCGAGGATGGTGCCCTGATTCTGGTTGAACAACTCAGCCAAGCGGTCGGGGTCGATTCCAGGTACCGGAATGTGGATACCGATACGGTAAACTACGATTGCCAGGAACAAAAAGCGAAGGCGAGCAAGTAGCTCGCCCATGCCTTTTTGGCTTCCCATCGGCATATTACCGGGTCTGGCCATGACTATCCTTAACCTTTACCTGTTAGAGCGTATTACTCTTCAATCTTGCCGCCAGCGGCTTCAATAGCTGCTTTGGCGCCCTTGGTCACTGCGATGCCTTTCAGGGTAACTGCCTTGGTGATTTCACCGGACAGGAACACTTTGGCGCGCTTGATGCTGGCATTGATCAGGCCGGCTTTGCGCAGTTCTTCAACAGTGATTACGTCAGCTTCAACCTTGTTCAGCTCAGCCAGACGGATCTCTTCGCTCACGCGGGAAATGCGTGAAGTGAAACCGTACTTAGGCAGACGCTTCTGCAAAGGCATTTGACCGCCTTCAAAACCCGGCTTAACAGAGCCGCCAGAGCGAGACTTCTGACCTTTGTGGCCGCGACCACCGGTTTTACCCAAACCGCTACCGATACCACGACCGACGCGCTTGGCTTCTTTAACTCGGCCTGGGGCCGGGCTCAGAGTATTCAGACGCATTGTTACTCTCCCTCGACCTTAACCATGTAGTTAACTTTGTTGACCATGCCGCGAGTAGAAGGAGTGTCCTCTACCTCTACGGTGTGGCCAATGCGACGCAGGCCCAGGCCGGCAACGCAAGCTTTGTGAGCAGCCAGACGTCCGTGAACGGATTTGGTCTGGGTCACTTTCATCATTTTCTTAGCTTTAGCCATGATTCTTTCTCACCTTTCCTCTCGTCGCTCCCGCTTTCGCAGGAGCCCGGTTAAACCTGGATTCCCGCAGGCGGGAATGACGACATTAGGAGAACCTTAGATAATCTCTTCGGCAGTTTTACCGCGCTTGGCAGCTACTTCTTCCGGAGAACGCATGTTTTGCAGTGCTTTGAAAGTTGCACGTACAACGTTTACCGGATTAGTAGAGCCGTAACACTTGGCCAGTACGTTCTGAACGCCGGCAATCTCCAGCACAGAACGCATTGCACCACCAGCGATCACACCGGTACCTTCAGAAGCCGGCTGCATGTACACCTTGGAGGCGCCATGGTTGGCTTTGGTCGGGTACTGGATGGTGTCGCCGTTCAGGTTAACCTGAATCATGTTACGACGGGCCGCTTCCATTGCTTTCTGGATAGCTTGCGGCACTTCGCGCGCTTTACCGCGACCGAAGCCCACTTTGCCATTGCCGTCACCAACTACTGTCAGTGCGGTGAAGGCAAAGATACGACCACCTTTAACGGTTTTGGCAACACGGTTTACCTGAACCAGTTTTTCCTGCAGGCCATCGCTTTCGATACCAGCTTTTTGCTCTCTATTCGCCATGTTAATTACCCTTAGAATTCCAGTCCGGCTTCACGCGCGGCATCAGCCAACGCCTTCACACGACCGTGGTATTTAAAACCAGCGCGATCGAAAGCTACCTTGGTAACTCCAGCTGCTTTTGCACGCTCGGCAACCAGCTTGCCTACGGTGGTAGCCGCATCGACGTTGCCAGTTGTGCCGCTGCGCAGCTCTTTGTCCAGCGTAGAAGCGCTGGCCACCACACGATCGCCTTCCGGCGCAATTACTTGTGCGTAGATGTGACGCGGTGTGCGGTGGATGCACAACCGGTTTTCGCCCAGCTCGCGGATTTTCATCCGCGAACGGCGCGCACGACGCAAACGGGATACTTTTTTGTCGCTCATAATCAGACCTACTTCTTCTTCGCTTCTTTACGACGCACGTGTTCGTCAGCGTAGCGAACACCTTTACCCTTGTAGGGCTCCGGCGGACGGTAAGCGCGAATCTCTGCGGCCACCTGACCCAGTTTTTGCTTGTCAGCAGAGGTCAGAACGATTTCGGTTTGGCTGGTGCACTCAGCTTTAACACCTTCCGGCAGAGCATATTCAACCGGGTGTGAAAAGCCCAGAGTGAGGTTCAGTTTATTGCCCTGAACCGCAGCACGGTAACCAACACCGACCAACTGCATTTTTCTCTGGAAACCGGCACTCACGCCTTGCACCATGTTGCTCACCAGAGCGCGAGTGGTGCCAGCTAGTGCGTTAGCTTCTTTGCCGCCATTTTTCGGGGCAAAGGTCAGCACGTTTTCTTCCTGCTTCACTTCCACGGAGGAGTGAATGCTGTGGCTCAGTTGACCCTGACCACCTTTAACAGCGATTTCGCCATCGGTCAGGGTAACTGTAACGCCGCCCGGGATTTCTACCGGGGCCTTAGCAACTCGAGACATATCGGCAACTCCTTAGAATACGGTGCACAGCACTTCGCCACCGATACCGGCAGCGCGAGCTGCACGGTCAGTCATCACACCTTGTGAGGTGGAGATAATGGCGATACCCAAACCACCGCGTACTGTTGGCAGTTCCGTAGAACCGGCGTAGTAACGCAGACCAGGGCGGCTGGCACGAGCGATCTCTTCGATCACCGGCTTGCCTTCATAATATTTCAGGTCAACAGTCAGCTCAGGCTTGGTGCCTTCACTTACTTTGTAACCGGAAATGTAACCTTCTGACTCCAGAACCTCGGCTACAGAAACCTTCAGCTTGGAGCTCGGCATGGTGACAGCAATCTTGCTACGCTGGTGAGCGTTGCGGATGCGGTTCAGCATGTCGGACAACGGATCTTGCATACTCATTGATATCGCTCCTGCTTACCAGCTAGCTTTAACCAGGCCCGGTACGTCACCGCGCATAGCTGCTTCACGCAGCTTGTTGCGGCACAGACCGAACTTGCGGTAAACCGCGTGGGGACGACCAGTTACACGGCAGCGACGCTGCTGGCGAACCGGGCTCGCATCACGCGGCAACTTCTGCAGCTGCTGCTGGGCTTCCCAAACCTGCTCATCGGTAGAGCTTGGGTTCTTGATAATTGCTTTCAGTTGCGCACGCTTTTCAGCGAATTTGGCAACTGCTTTAGCGCGTTTGTTTTCGCGCTGGATCATCGATACTTTTGCCATCAGTCCAACCCTCAGTTCTTCAGCGGGAAGTTGAACGCACGAAGCAGTGCGCGGCCTTCGTCGTTGTTACGAGCTGTGGTGGTGATGGTGATATCCAGACCACGCAGCGTGTCAACCTTGTCGTAATCGATTTCCGGGAAAATGATCTGCTCGGTAACACCCATGGCAAAGTTCCCACGACCATCGAATGATTTCGGGCTGATGCCACGGAAATCGCGAATACGGGGAATCGCAATGCTGATCAGACGCTCCAGGAACTCGTACATGCGCTCTGAGCGCAGAGTTACCTTACAGCCGATCGGCCATCCTTCGCGGACTTTAAAGCCAGCGATGGATTTGCGTGCACGGGTTACCACGACCTTTTGACCGGAGATCTTCTCCAGATCAGCTACGGCGTTCTCCAGGATTTTCTTATCACCCAGAGCTTCACCAACACCCATGTTCAGGGTGATTTTGCTGATGCGGGGTACTTCCATTACGTTCGCCAGACCCAGCTCTTCTTTCAGCTTGGGGGCGATCTCTTTTAAATAAACTTCTTTCAACCTTGCCATGTCAGCACCTTATTCAATTAGGCGTCAACCGCTTCGCCGGTAGACTTGAAGATGCGGATTTTCTTACCGTCTTCCAGCACCTTGAAGCCAACGCGGTCTGCTTTGTTAGTTGCGCCATTGAAAATCGCGACGTTGGACACCTGAATCGGTGCTTCCTTCTCCACGATACCACCGGCAATACCAGATTGCGGATTTGGCTTCTGGTGTTTTTTCACCATCTGCACTCCGCCAACGATCAGGCGCTCGTCGTCCAGCACACGCAGCACTTTGCCGCGCTTGCCTTTGTCGCGCCCGGCGATCACGATTACTTCGTCATCACGCTTGATCTTACGCATAGCCTATTCCTCTTTGCTCTCTACTTTCCGGTTTCGTCTGAATTAGAGTACTTCTGGAGCCAGAGAGACAATTTTCATAAATTTCTCGCTGCGCAGCTCACGGGTTACCGGCCCAAAGATACGGGTACCGATTGGGCTGTGAGATGCGTTCAGCATTACAGCAGCGTTGTCGTCAAACTTGATCAGAGATCCGTCTGGGCGACGAACGCCTTTCTTGGTGCGTACAACCACGGCGTCAAGCACCTGGCCTTTCTTCACCTTACCGCGAGGAATCGCTTCCTTAACGCTCACCTTAATGATGTCGCCTACACCGGCGTAACGACGGTGAGAACCGCCCAACACCTTGATACACATAACGCGACGTGCACCAGAGTTGTCTGCAACATCCAGGTAACTTTGAGTTTGAATCATGGTTTCACTCCGAACAGAAAGCGGCGTGAGGCTTACACCTCAGTAGCGCGCTCCACAATTTCAACCAGTTTCCAAGACTTGGACTTGGCCAACGGACGAGTCTCGGCAATCTCTACGATATCGCCGATTTTGCACTCGTTGTTTTCGTCGTGTGCCTTGATCTTGCTGGACTTGCTCACAATCTTGCCGTACATCTCGTGCTTAACGCGACGCTCGATCAAAACAGTGATGGTTTTGTCCATTTTGTCACTGACAACTTTACCTGCCAGAGTACGTGCTTTGTCTGTCTGGGCCATGTCAGTTACCTGCTTTCTCAGTCAGAAGAGTCTTGATGCGAGCGATATCACGACGCACCTGTTTCATCTGGTGGCTTTGCTGCAGCTGACCAGTGCTGTGCTGCATACGCAGCTTAAACTGGGCTTCCAGCTGGGCATTCAGCTCAGCTTTCAACTCGTCTACAGACTTTTCGCGAAGTTCGTTAGCTTTCATCACATCACCGACCGTTTCACAAAGGTGGTTTGCACCGGCAGCTTGGCCGCAGCGAGAGCAAATGCTTCACGTGCGATCTCTTCCGATACACCTTCCATTTCATACAGAACCTTGCCCGGTTGGATCTGGGCTACCCAGTACTCAACGTTACCCTTACCTTTACCCATACGTACTTCCAGGGGCTTGTTGGTAATCGGCTTGTCCGGGAACACACGGATCCAGATTTTACCGCCACGCTTAACGTGACGAGTCATGGCACGACGGGCTGCTTCGATCTGGCGAGCAGTGATACGACCACGGCCAGTAGCTTTCAGGCCGAATTCGCCAAAGCTCACTTTGCTGCCGCGCAGTGCCAGACCGCGGTTGCGGCCCTTCATCATTTTCCGGAACTTGGTACGCTTCGGTTGCAACATCGTGCGTACTCCTTATTTAGAACGCTTCTTCTTCGGCGCGGCCGGTGCTTCCACCTGCTCCTCGCCTCCGAGAATTTCGCCTTTGAAAATCCACACTTTGACACCGATGATGCCGTAAGTAGTGGACGCTTCGTAGGTTGCGTAGTCGATATCCGCACGCAGGGTGTGCAGCGGCACTCGACCTTCGCGGTACCATTCAGTACGAGCAATTTCAGCACCGCCTACACGGCCGCTCACCTGGATTTTGATACCTTGAGCACCTTGACGCATTGCGTTTTGTACCGCGCGCTTCATAGCGCGACGGAACATTACACGACGCTCCAACTGCTGAGCCACGCTCTGGGCAACCAGTTTGGCTTCCAGATCTGGCTTGCGAATTTCTTCGATGTTGATGTGCACAGGCACGTCCATCATCTTGGAAACTTCGTTGCGCAGTTGTTCTACATCCTCACCTTTCTTACCGATGACAACACCGGGACGAGCAGTGTGGATAGTAATGCGTGCGGTTTGCGCCGGACGCTCAATTTCAACGCGACTGACAGATGCGTTATCGAGTTTTTTCTCGATAAATTCGCGAACTTTCAGATCGCTGTAAAGTTTGTCGGCGTAGTCGTGTGAATTGGCATACCAAACAGAGTTATGCTTTTTCACAACGCCCAAACGAATACCGACGGGATGTACTTTCTGACCCATTATTCGTCTCCTAAACCGCTACTTTAACGGTGATGTGACAAGTGCGCTTCAGGATGCGATCAGCGCGGCCTTTGGCGCGCGGCATAATGCGCTTCATGGTCATGCCCTCGTCGACGAAGATGGTAGACACCTTCAGCTCGTCGATATCGGCACCGTCATTGTGTTCGGCATTAGCAATTGCTGACTCCAGAACTTTCTTGATGATTTCAGCACCTTTTTTCGGGCTGAACTTCAGAATGTCCAGAGCTTCCTCAACGGACTTACCGCGAATCTGGTCAGCGACAAGACGTGCTTTTTGAGCAGAGAGCCTTGCGCCGCGCAGTTTTGCTGCTGTTTCCACAGTTAGTTACCTCGCTTAGCGCTTCTTGGCTTTCTTATCCGCCACGTGACCACGATAGGTACGCGTCGGAGCAAATTCACCCAGCTTGTGACCAACCATCTCTTCGTTCACCAGAACCGGCACGTGTTGACGGCCATTGTGAACTGCGATGGTCAGACCAACCATGTCCGGCAGGATCATAGAACGACGCGACCAGGTCTTGATCGGACGACGATCGTTGCTTTCCACTGCCTTCTCTACTTTGGTCAGCAGGTGAAGGTCGATAAACGGGCCTTTTCTCAAAGAACGTGGCACTGTTATTTCCTCTTCGTAAAATCGTTAGTCAGCGTCACTTACGAGCGCGACGGCGGACAATCATCTTATCGGTACGCTTGTTCTTACGGGTCTTGTAACCCTTAGCAGGCGTACCCCACGGGGACACTGGATGACGACCACCAGAAGTGCGGCCTTCACCACCACCATGCGGGTGGTCAACCGGGTTCATCGCCACACCGCGAACGGTAGGACGAACACCGCGCCAACGCGATGCACCCGCTTTACCCAGTGAGCGCAGGTTGTGTTCGCTGTTTGACACCTCACCGAGGGTCGCACGGCAGTCGATCAACACCTTGCGCATTTCGCCACTGCGCAGACGCAGGGTGGCGTGTTTACCTTCACGAGCAACCAGCTGAGCTGATGCACCGGCAGAACGAGCGATTTGAGCGCCCTTGCCCGGCTTCAGTTCAACACAGTGAACAGTGCTACCAACCGGCATATTGCGCAATGGCAGCGTGTTGCCCACGGCGATGTCCGCTTCTACACCAGACACGATAGTGTCACCAGCCTTCAGGCCTTTTGGTGCAATGATGTAGCGACGCTCACCGTCGTTGTAGCAAACCAGTGCGATGTAAGCGGTACGGTTTGGATCGTATTCCAGACGCTCAACGCGAGCCGGGATACCGTCCTTGTTACGCTTAAAGTCGACAACACGGTAGTGCTGCTTGTGACCACCACCAACGTGACGGGTGGTGATACGACCGGTGTTGTTACGGCCACCGGACTTGGACTTCTTCTCCAACAGAGGAGCGTAAGGCGCGCCTTTGTGAAGATCGGGGTTTACCACGCTAACGACGTGGCGGCGACCCGGAGATGTCGGTTTTCTCTTGATTACTGGCATCGCAACAATCCCCTTATTCGGCTACCGCGAAGTCAATTTCTTGACCTTCGGCGAGACGAATGTACGCTTTTTTCCAGTCAGAGCGCTTACCGATACCATAGCGAGTGCGCTTGGTCTTGCCCTTGGTGGTAACAGTGCGTACATCCAGTACCTTAACTTCGAAAAGCTGCTCAACAGCTGCTTTCACTTCGCGCTTGGTAGCCTCTTTGGCAACCTTGAAAACAACCTGGTTGCTGTTTTCAGCAACTACGGATGCTTTCTCGGAGATTTGCGGACCAAGCAAAACTTTGAAGATGCGTTCCTGATTCATCCCAACATCTCCTCAATCTTTTTCAGCGCGTCAACAGTCACGACAACTTTGTCGAAACGGATCAGGCTAACCGGATCGATGCCCTGAACGTCACGAACGTCAACCTTGTGCAGGTTGCGAGACGCCAGGTAGAGGTTTTCGTTAACCTCAGCAGATACGATCAGAGCTTCTTGCAGACCCAGACCGCCCAGCTTTTGAACCAGAGCCTTGGTTTTTGGGGCTTCAACATCGAAAGCCTCAACAACAACCAGGCGCTCTTGGCGAGCCAGCTCGGACAGGATGGAGCGCAATGCAGCGCGATACATTTTACGGTTCAGCTTTTGGCTGTGATCTTGCGGCTGAGCGGCGAAAGTTACGCCACCAGTGCGCCACAGCGGGCTGCGGATGGTGCCGGCACGGGCGCGGCCAGTGCCTTTTTGACGCCATGGCTTCTTGCCACCACCGGAAACCGCAGCACGGTTCTTCTGGGCGCGAGTGCCTTGACGGGCGCCGGCCAGGTACGCAGTAACGGCCTGGTGCACCAAGTCTTGGTTGTACTCTCGACCGAAAGCAACTTCAGATACTTCAACAGTACCTGCAGCCTTGCCTTCAGCGGATGCGATATTCAATTGCATGGACGTTCCCCTCAAGCCTTCACTGCAGGACGAACAATAACGTCGCCGCCTGGAGCGCCAGGAACGGCACCCTTGATGAGCAGCAAGTTGCGCTCGGCGTCAACACGTACTACTTCCAGGCTCTGAACAGTCACACGCTCCGCACCCATGTGTCCGGCCATTTTCTTGCCTTTGAACACACGACCTGGAGTCTGACACTGACCGATTGAACCGGGAGCACGGTGAGAGAGTGAGTTACCGTGAGTAGCGTCTTGCATACTGAAGTTCCAGCGCTTAACACCACCCTGGAAACCTTTACCTTTGGAAGTGCCGGTAACATCTACTTTCTGGCCAGCTTCAAAGCTTTCAACAGAAAGGGATTCACCAACATTCAGCTCAGTTGCTTCGTCGAAACGGAGCTCCCACAGACCGCGACCGGCTTCAACGCCCGCCTTGGCCAGGTGACCAGCTTCCGCTTTAGTGACGCGAGAAGCACGACGCTCACCAACAGTTACTTGAACCGCTGAGTAGCCATCTACTTCTGCTGTTTTGACTTGAGTGATGCGGTTAGGCTCAACCTCAACCACAGTCACCGGGATGGAGATACCATCTTCGGTGAACACACGAGTCATGCCGCACTTGCGGCCGACAATACCAATAGTCATTTTATAACCTCTTGTGTACGGGGCTATTACCCGCTACGGCCGCCCATTTCAGAGCGTTACACTGCCCTAATCGGGCGTTTCGGTTTAACCACTAAACGTTTGCACCCTTGGGTGCGTCAGTGAGTCTTGATTCGACCCATCAGACCTTTCCAGCTATCAGCCGAGGCTGATTTGTACTTCTACACCAGCGGCCAGGTCCAATTTCATCAGAGCATCAACTGTTTTATCAGTTGGCTCAACGATATCCAGCATGCGCTTGTGCGTGCGGATTTCGTATTGGTCACGCGCGTCTTTGTTGACGTGCGGAGAGATCAGAACGGTAAAACGCTCTTTGCGAGTCGGCAGCGGGATCGGGCCACGGATTTGTGCACCGGTACGCTTGGCGGTCTCTACGATCTCTTGCGTCGAGGCATCGATCAGCTTGTGATCAAACGCCTTGAGGCGAATTCGAATGCGTTGATTCTGCATGAATCAAAACTCCAACATGTATTAAAGAGCCCAAGAAGCCCCTAAGGCTTCCGAAAAGGAGGCGGAATACTACTGATACGCACAGGCACTGTCAAGCCAAATCACAATTTGGCGACAAAATAATCAATTAAGCCCGCGAGATCCGCAGTTGGTCCACCAAAGCCTGAAATTTTGGCTTTAGCGCCGTCGAGGCAATTTTGCAGTCGACAGCTAGATTCAAAGCCTTTCCCGAAAGGGGGAAAGGGGCCCCGGAGGACCCCTTGGCTCGAATCATCTACCTCTTACGAGGCCTTCCGTTTTCAGGAAAGTCGATCACTCGATGATCTTGGCAACAACACCGGCACCAACGGTACGGCCACCTTCGCGGATAGCGAAGCGCAGACCGTCTTCCATGGCGATCGGAGCGATCAGAGTAACAGTCATCTGAACGTTGTCACCAGGCATAACCATCTCAACGCCAGCCGGCAGCTCAACGTTACCGGTTACGTCAGTGGTACGGAAGTAGAACTGAGGACGGTAGCCTTTGAAGAACGGAGTGTGACGGCCGCCTTCGTCTTTAGACAGAACGTAAACCTCAGCTTCGAACTTGGTGTGCGGAGTTACTGAGCCCGGCTTGATCAGAACCTGACCACGCTCAACTTCGTCACGCTTGGTACCACGCAGCAGAACACCAACGTTCTCACCAGCGCGACCTTCGTCCAGCAGCTTGCGGAACATTTCAACACCAGTACAGGTGGTCTTAGTGGTCTCTTTGATACCAACGATCTCGATCTCTTCGCCCACTTTAATTACACCGCGCTCAACACGACCGGTAACTACAGTACCACGACCAGAGATAGAGAATACGTCTTCTACTGGCATCAGGAACGGCTGGTCAATAGCACGCTCCGGCTCAGGGATGTAAGAATCCAGAGCTTCAACCAGTTTCTTAACAGCAGTGGTGCCCAGCTCGTTGTCGTCACGACCTTCCAGAGCCATCAGAGCAGAACCAGCGATGATCGGAGTGTCGTCGCCCGGGAACTCGTAAGTGTCCAGCAGCTCGCGCAGTTCCATTTCAACCAGTTCCAGCATCTCAGCGTATTCTTCAGAATCAACACCGCCACAGTCTTCAGCCAGCAGGTCAGCTTTGTTCAGGAACACAACGATGTAAGGTACACCTACCTGACGAGACAGCAGGATGTGCTCGCGAGTTTGCGGCATAGGACCATCGGTCGCGCCACATACCAGGATAGCGCCGTCCATCTGGGCAGCACCGGTGATCATGTTTTTCACGTAGTCGGCGTGGCCCGGGCAGTCAACGTGCGCGTAGTGACGTACGTCTGAGTCGTACTCAACGTGAGAGGTAGCGATAGTAATACCGCGCTCACGCTCTTCCGGCGCATTGTCGATCTGGCTGAAGTCTTTAACTTCACCGCCCCACACTTCAGCACAAACGCGAGTCAGAGCTGCAGTCAGGGTAGTTTTACCGTGGTCAACGTGACCGATTGTGCCCACGTTTACGTGGGGCTTATTCCGTTCAAACTTCTCTTTAGCCACTTTTCTATCCTCTTAGCTAAAAGTTGTTAACAAAACATCAACCGATGGAAGCTTAGCCTCTATTTCTGGCAATCACTTCTTCAGCAATATTGGCTGGAGCTTCAGCGTACTTCTCAAACTCCATGGTAAAGGTCGCACGACCCTGAGTTGCAGAGCGCAGATCGGTTGCGTAACCGAACATCTCCGCCAGAGGTACATCAGCAGTTACCACTTTGCCTAATGTACCCTCGTCCATACCCAGGATCAGACCACGACGACGGTTGAGGTCACCCACAACATCGCCCATGTTCTCTTCCGGAGTAACGACTTCCACTTTCATCATTGGCTCCATAAGCACAGCTCCGCCATGCTCGGCCAGCTTCTTGGTTGCCATTGATGCAGCGATCTTAAACGCCATTTCGTTGGAGTCAACATCATGGAAGGAGCCATCGTAGATGGTCGCCTTCAGACCCAACAACGGGTAACCGGCCAGAACACCATTGGCCATCTGTTCACCGACACCCTTCTCGATCGCCGGAATGTATTCACGAGGAACCACACCACCGACAATCTCATTGACGAATTCCAAACCTTCTTCGCCATCCTGACGCGGTTCAAACTTGATCCACACGTGACCGTATTGACCGCGACCACCGGACTGACGAATAAACTTACCTTCAATCTGGCAAGTATTTTTAATCATTTCGCGATAAGCCACCTGTGGCTTACCAATATTGGCTTCAACACTGAACTCGCGACGCATGCGGTCAACGATGATATCCAGGTGCAACTCACCCATACCGGAGATAATAGTCTGTCCGGTTTCCTCATCAGTGGCCACACGGAAGGATGGATCCTCCTGCGCCAATTTGCCAAGTGCAACGCCCATCTTTTCCTGGTCGGACTTGGTTCTCGGCTCTACAGCCACCGAAATAACCGGCTCCGGGAATTCCATACGCTCCAGGGTAATCACCGAATTCGGATCACACAGAGTCTCACCGGTGGTGACATCTTTCAGGCCAATCGCAGCAGCGATATCACCAGCCAATACTTCTTTAATCTCTTCGCGGTTATTGGAGTGCATCTGCACCATACGCCCAATCCGCTCTTTCTTGCCTTTTACCGGGTTGAAAACGGTATCACCGGTCTGCAATTTACCGGAGTAAACCCGGAAGAAGGTCAGCGTACCCACGTACGGATCGGTGGCGATTTTGAACGCCAGCGCCGCAAACGGAGCATCATCATCCGCCACACGGGTATCAACAGTCTCATCTTTGTCGTCGAGCACCCCTTCGATCGCCTTCACCTCTCGAGGAGACGGCAGGTACTCAACTACAGCGTCCAGAACGGCCTGAACGCCCTTGTTCTTAAATGCAGAGCCACCCAGCACCGGTACGATCTCATTCGCCAGGGTGCGCTGGCGAATACCAACCTTGATCTCTTCTTCGCTCAGCTCGCCGCCTTCGAGGTACTTGTCCATCAACTCATCGGACGCCTCTGCTGCAGCCTCAATCAGGTGCTCGCGCATCTCCTCGCATTCATCCAGCAAATCCGCCGGAATCTCGCCGTATTCGAAAGTCATCCCCATGTCATTGGGATTCCAGTGAATGGCTTTCATTTTGACCAGATCGACCACGCCCTCGAACTCGTCTTCGGCACCAATGGTCATCTGAAGCGGCACCGGCGTTGCACCCAAACGGGTTTTCAACTGGCCAACCACTTTCATAAAGTCAGCACCGGCGCGGTCCATCTTGTTGACGAACACCAGGCGCGGAACTTCGTATTTATTAGCTTGCCTCCAGACAGTTTCAGTCTGGGGCTGAACGCCGGAAGAACCACACAGCACAACCACTGCACCATCCAGCACTCGAAGGGAGCGCTCCACCTCAATGGTGAAGTCAACGTGTCCGGGAGTATCGATAATGTTGATACGGTGCTGATCAAACTGCTGCTGCATGCCGGACCAGAAACAGGTAGTTGCCGCAGAGGTAATGGTAATACCCCGCTCTTGCTCCTGCTCCATCCAGTCCATAGTGGCCGCACCATCATGCACTTCACCGATCTTGTGGGACAAGCCAGTGTAGAACAGTACACGTTCTGTAGTCGTAGTCTTACCCGCATCCACGTGTGCGCAGATGCCAATGTTGCGATAACGACTGATAGGTGTCTTACGTGCCACGATTTTTTGCCTTGTTTTTCAAAAAGTCTGATTTGGTCATCCACAAAAAGGCAGCTATATAGCCACCTTTCTGTGAAATCCCTGTGACTGGTGCCATTAACAATCGCAATGGCACCGTCAACAAGCGACGCTTTAGAACCGGAAGTGGGAGAAAGCCTTGTTGGCTTCTGCCATACGGTGAACGTCTTCGCGCTTCTTCACTGCGGCACCTTTGTTTTGCGAGGCGTCTACAATCTCACCCGCAAGGCGCTGCGCCATGGATTTCTCACCACGGTTGCGCGCGTAATCCACCAACCAGCGCATCGCCAGTGCAGTACGGCGAGCCGGACGCACTTCAACAGGCACTTGGTAGGTCGCACCACCAACACGGCGAGACTTAACCTCAACCATTGGTGCGATATTTTCCAACGCCTCTTCGAAAACCTCGATCGGGTCTTTCTTGAGACGGGTTTCCACGGTATCCAGCGCACCGTAAACAATGCGCTCAGCCAGGGACTTCTTACCGCTGACCATTACGTGGTTCATGAACTTGGCCAACGTTACGTTACCGAACTTGGGATCCGGCAGCACTTCACGTTTAGCGACTACTCGTCTTCTTGGCATACTCAATTACCCTTTTCAGGGCCCTTCTCTTCAGGGTTGTCCGGGACCAAAATTTATAGCAAGCCCGGCCTTACTCGGTTCGCGCTTAATTTCCAGATTCGTTGAACCTGAAAACGAGAACACGCATCAATAGCTATCGTTCAGGTGCCATCCAAGTCTTAGGACTTAGGACGCTTGGCACCGTACTTGGAACGACCGCGACGACGACCTTCAACACCGGAGGTGTCCAGGGCGCCACGAACGGTGTGATAGCGAACACCCGGCAAGTCTTTTACACGACCACCGCGAATCAGAACCACGCTGTGCTCTTGCAGGTTGTGACCTTCACCACCGATGTACGAAGTTACTTCGTAACCGTTGGTCAAACGTACACGACATACTTTACGCAATGCAGAGTTTGGTTTTTTCGGGGTAGTGGTGTAGACGCGAGTGCACACACCGCGGCGCTGAGGGCAGGCCTGCAGGGCCGGTACGTCGCTCTTGGCTACTTTGCGTTTTCTCGGCTTACGAACCAACTGGTTGATCGTTGCCATTAAATTAACTCCAAAACCTAAAATAGTGTTCCTAAAAACAGGAACGATTTTCATATTCCCAACTTCATTGGCGCACAGCAAAATAGCCGCAGGCCAAATGCGGGGAGCGGCATTCTAAAGACACCACCCCCCCACGTCAAGCAACTGGCCATATTGCCACCCTTTCTGCAGCCAAGAATCTCGCAACCCGTTAGAGAAAGAGATCCTTCGCTGCGTGAAGGGTGACGACAAAGCGATTACTTGTCGTCGCTGGAACTCAGGGCTTCACTCAGCGCAGCTTCCACATCACTTGCGGTTACTGCCAGAGCGTCCACGTCACCGGCTTCACGCTCGGCACGACGCTGTTTGTGGTAGGCCAGACCGGTACCTGCCGGAATCAGTCGACCCACAACAACGTTCTCCTTCAGACCACGCAGACCATCCTGCTTGCCGGTAACGGCCGCTTCGGTCAGTACGCGTGTGGTCTCCTGGAAGGAGGCCGCAGAGATGAAGGACTCAGTCGCCAGAGATGCTTTGGTAATACCCAGCAGCAGGCGCTCGAACTTGGCTGGGAACTTACCTTCCAGCTCCAGCTGTTCGTTTACTTCCATCACGCGGTTGTATTCAACTTGCTCGCCTTTCACGAACGGTGAGTCACCCATATCGGTAATCTCAACCTTGCGCAGCATCTGGCGAACAATCACTTCGATGTGCTTGTCGTTAATACCTACACCCTGCAGGCGGTAAACGTCTTGCACTTCGTTGACGATGTACTTGGCCAGCGCATCCACACCCAGCAGGCGCAGAATGTCATGCGGGTTGGACGGGCCGTCAGAGATCACCTCACCCTTTTCAACATGCTCACCTTCGAACACGCCCAGCTGACGCCATTTAGGAATCAGGGACTCGTACTGAGTGCTGCCATCGTCCAAAACCTTACCATCTGTCGGGATGATAACCAGACGGTTCTTGCCTTTGGTCTCTTTACCGAAGCTGACGGTACCAGAGATCTCGGCCAGGATAGCCGGATCTTTCGGCTTGCGGGCCTCGAACAGGTCGGCAACGCGTGGCAGACCACCGGTAATATCCTTGGTACCACCACTCTCTTGCGGGATACGGGCGATAACTTCACCAACACCAATCTGGGCGCCGTCAGTTGACATCACGATGGCTTTGCCCGGCAGCGCGTAGTGCGCCGGAACAGTAGAGTTCGTGAAGCACAACTCTTTGCCGTTCTCATCCACCAGAGTGATCATCGGCTTGAGGTCTTTACCAGCCGACGGACGCTCGTTCTGGCTCAGCACCTCAATGCTGGTCAGACCGGTCATGTCGTCTGTGGTACGACGGATGGACAGGCCATCCTCCATACCGGAGAACTTAACGGTACCAGACACTTCCGACACGATCGGGTGGGTGTGTGGATCCCAGTTCGCAACCACGTCGCCAGCGGCAACTGTAGCGCCTTCTTTCACCTTGATGATCGCACCGTAAGGCAGCTTGTAACGCTCGCGTTCGCGACCGTTTTCGTCGGCCAGGGCCAGTTCGGCAGAACGGGATACGGAGATCAGCTCACCGTTTTCGCGCTCTACAGCCTTGGCGTTAACCAAGCGAACCTTACCGCCCTGCTTAACCTGAATGTTATCCACGGCAGAGGCACGAGAAGCCGCACCACCGATGTGGAAGGTACGCATCGTCAGCTGGGTACCCGGCTCACCGATGGACTGGGCAGCGATAACACCAACCGCTTCACCGGAGTTGACCTTGTGACCGCGAGCCAGGTCGCGACCGTAACACTCGGAACAAATACCGTAGCGGGTGTCACAGGTAATAGGAGAACGCACCAGAACCTCGTCGATACCCATCGCCTCGATGCGCTCAACCCATTTCTCATCGATCATGGTGCCAGCCGGCAGGGCGATTTCGTCGCTGCCAGGCTTGTTCACGTCCCGGGCTACTACACGGCCGAGGATACGATCACCCAGGGATTCGATGATGTCACCACCCTCGATCACCGGAGTCATCAACAGACCTTCGGTAGCACCACAGTCTTCTTCAACTACAACCATGTCCTGAGCCACGTCCACCAGACGGCGGGTCAGGTAACCGGAGTTCGCTGTCTTCAAGGCGGTATCCGCCAGACCTTTACGAGCACCGTGCGTAGAGATGAAGTACTGAAGTACGTTCAGACCTTCACGGAAGTTGGCGATAATCGGCGTTTCAATAATAGAGCCGTCCGGACGAGCCATCAGGCCACGCATACCAGCCAACTGACGAATCTGTGCGGGTGAACCACGAGCACCTGAGTCGGCCATCATGTATACGGAGTTGAAAGATGCTTGCTCTTCCTCTTCGCCATCACGGTTAACCACAGTCTCTTTCGAGATGCCTTCCATCATCGCCTTGGCAACGAGGTCGTTGGCACGAGACCAGATGTCCACCACCTTGTTGTACTTCTCGCCGGCAGTTACCAGACCGGAAGCGAACTGGGCTTCGATCTCCTGAACTTCCTGATCGGCACGGGCGATAATCTCGGCTTTGGCTGCAGGAATCAAGAAGTCGTTTACACCGATAGATGAACCGGACTTGGTAGAGAAGTCGAAACCGGTGTACATCAGTTTGTCGGCGAAGATCACGGTGGACTTCAGGCCAACGCGACGGTAGCACTCGTTCAGAGCGCTGGAGATCGCTTTCTTAACCATCGGGCGGTTAACGGTTTCAAATGGCAGACCTTGCGGCACAACGTCCCACAACAGGGCGCGGCCCACTGTGGTGTCTGCAACGAAAGTGCGATCATGGCGCTCGCCATTCTCATCGAAGATCACTTCGCTGATACGAACCTTAACTTTCGCCTGCAGGTCAACTTTTTTGCTGTAGAACGCTCGGGACACTTCTTTCACGTCGGCAAACAGAGTGCCTTCGCCTTTGGCGTTGATGCGCTCGCGAGTCATCCAGTACAGACCCAGAACCACGTCCTGGGAAGGTACGATAATCGGCTCTCCGTTAGCGGGCGACAGGATGTTGTTGGTAGACATCATCAGCGCGCGCGCTTCCAGCTGGGCTTCCAGGGTCAACGGTACGTGTACCGCCATCTGGTCACCGTCGAAGTCGGCGTTATAGGCCGCACACACCAGCGGGTGCAGCTGAATCGCTTTACCTTCAATCAGCACCGGCTCAAACGCCTGGATACCCAGACGGTGCAGGGTCGGTGCACGGTTCAGCAGCACCGGGTGCTCGCGAATCACTTCGTCGAGAATATCCCATACCACCGGCTCTTCACGCTCCACCATTTTCTTGGAGGCTTTGATGGTGGTTGCCAGGCCGCGGGACTCCAGCTTGGAGAAAATAAACGGCTTGAACAGTTCCAGCGCCATACGCTTAGGCAGGCCGCACTGGTGCAGACGCAGGGTCGGACCTACCACGATCACGGAACGACCGGAGTAGTCTACACGCTTACCGAGCAGGTTCTGACGGAAACGACCTTGCTTACCTTTGATCATGTCGGCCAGCGACTTGAGTGGACGCTTGTTGGAGCCGGTAATGGCGCGGCCGCGACGACCGTTATCCAGCAGCGCGTCTACAGACTCCTGCAGCATACGCTTCTCGTTGCGCACGATGATGTCCGGAGCATTCAGCTCCAACAGGCGCTTGAGACGGTTGTTACGGTTAATAACACGACGATACAGATCGTTCAGGTCGGAAGTCGCAAAGCGACCGCCGTCCAGCGGTACCAGCGGACGCAGATCCGGCGGCAGAACTGGCAGCGCTTCAAGCACCATCCACTCCGGCTTGTTGCCAGAGTTGTAGAAAGCTTCCAGCAGCTTCAGGCGCTTGGAGTATTTCTTGATCTTGGTCTCGGAGTTGGTGGCCGGAATGGCTTCACGCAGCTCGTTGATATCTTCTTCCAGGTTGATGTCTTTCATCAAACGCTGGATCGCTTCGGCACCCATCAGGGCTTCAAACTCATCGCCGAACTCTTCCAGAGCTTCGAAGTACTGCTCATCATTCAACAGCTGGCCGCGCTCCAGGGTAGTCATACCCGGCTCGACCACAACGTAGGATTCGAAGTACAGCACACGCTCAATTTCGCGCAGCGTCATATCCAGCAGCAAGCCGATACGGGACGGCAGGGACTTCAGGAACCAGATGTGCGCTACCGGACAAGCCAGTTCGATGTGACCCATACGGTCGCGACGTACTTTGGCCAGGGTGACTTCAACGCCACACTTCTCACAAACAATGCCGCGGTGCTTCATGCGCTTGTACTTGCCGCACAAGCATTCGTAATCTTTTACCGGGCCAAAGATCTTGGCACAGAACAGACCTTCACGCTCGGGCTTGAAGGTACGGTAATTGATGGTTTCCGGCTTTTTGACCTCGCCAAATGACCAAGAGCGGATCATGTCCGGTGATGCCAGACCGATGCGGATTGCATCAAATTCGCCAGTTTGGTCCTGAGACTTCAAAAGATTCAGTAGGTCTTTCAAGGTCTTTCCTCCAGTGGGTAGTCGATTGGCGGGGGCCTGCGCAAGGCCCCGCACTCTCTTAAGCTAATAAAGCTCTTTCAGCGATCAGGTAACCCTTACTCGCTTTCCAGTTCGATGTTGATACCAAGTGAGCGAATCTCTTTAACCAGTACGTTAAAGGACTCTGGCATACCCGGCTCCATGCGGTGGTCTCCGTCCACGATGTTTTTGTACATCTTGGTACGACCATTCACGTCATCGGATTTCACCGTCAGCATCTCTTGCAGCGTGTAGGCGGCACCGTAAGCTTCCAGTGCCCACACCTCCATCTCACCGAAGCGCTGACCACCAAACTGTGCCTTACCACCCAGCGGTTGCTGGGTAACCAGGCTGTAAGAACCGGTGGAACGGGCGTGCATCTTGTCGTCGACCAAGTGGTTCAGCTTGAGCATGTACATGTAACCAACGGTTACCGGACGCTCGAACTTGTCACCGGTGCGGCCGTCGAACAGATTCATCTGTCCGGATTCCGGCAAATCAGCAAGACGCAGCAGCTCTTTAACCTCTTCCTCTTTAGCGCCGTCAAACGCCGGGGTAGCCATTGGCACACCACCGCGCAGGTTTTCGGCCAGCTCGAGGATTTCGGTATTGGTCAGTTTCTTAAGATCGGCTGGATCAGCGCTCTTACCAGCGGAGTAAACCTCCTGCAGGAATTCACGCAGCTCGGCAGCTTTCTTCTGCTCGCGGATCATGTCGTCGATCTTGCGACCCAGACCTTTAGCAGCCAGACCCATGTGAGTTTCAAGTACCTGACCCACGTTCATACGGGATGGTACACCCAGCGGGTTGAGAACAATGTCTACCGGCTCGCCGTTGGCGTCGTGCGGCATATCCTCTTCCGGCATGATTACAGAGATCACACCTTTGTTACCGTGACGACCAGCCATCTTGTCACCCGGCTGAATGCGACGCTTAACCGCAAGGTAAACCTTAACGATCTTCAGCACGCCTGGTGCCAGGTCATCACCGGTTTGCAGTTTGCCTTTCTTGTCCTCAAAGCGCTCGTCGAGAATTACACGGCGCTCTTTCAGGCCCTCTTCTGCACGGGTGATCTGCTCGTTGTGAGCCTCATCTTCCATGCGTACTTTGAACCAGGAGTCTTTATCAAAGCCAGCCGCTACATCATCGGTCAACTCGTCGCCTTTTTTGAGGCCCGGCGCCTTAACCACTTTGCTGCCAACCAGGGCTGAACGCAGTCGTTCAAAGGTGGCGTTTTCCATGATGCGGTATTCGTCATTCAGGTCTTTGCGGAACTGGTTCAGCTCAGCTTTCTGAATGGCCAGTGAGCGGGCATCGCGTTCGATACCGTCACGGGTAAATACCTGTACGTCGATCACAGTACCTTTGGTACTGGATGGAACGCGCAGTGACGTGTCTTTCACATCAGAGGCTTTTTCACCGAAAATTGCACGCAACAGCTTCTCTTCCGGAGTAAGCTGGGTTTCACCTTTCGGAGTAACCTTACCCACCAGAATGTCGCCAGCAGCAACTTCAGCACCGATATAAACGATACCGGACTCGTCAAGACGGGACAGCGCAGATTCGCCCACATTGGGGATATCGGCGGTGATTTCCTCAGAACCCAGCTTGGTGTCACGAGCCACACAGGTCAGTTCCTGAATGTGGATGGTGGTGAAGCGATCTTCTTTCACCACGCGCTCGGATACCAGAATGGAGTCCTCGAAGTTGTAACCGTTCCAAGGCATGAACGCGATACGCATGTTCTGGCCCAGCGCCAGCTCACCCAGGTCCACAGACGGACCGTCAGCGAGAATGTCGCCGCGCTCCACCTTGTCACCAGTGCGCACAATCGGGCGCTGGTTGATACAGGTGTTCTGGTTGGAGCGGGTGTACTTGGTGAGATTGTAGATATCCACACCGGCGTCACCGGCCTCAACCTCTTTGTCGTTTACGCGAACCACGATACGGCCTGCGTCAACGCTCTCAATCACACCGCCGCGCTTGGCAACTTTACACACACCGGAGTCACGGGCAACAAAACGCTCCATACCAGTACCAACCACCGGCTTCTCGGCACGGAGGGTAGGTACAGCCTGACGTTGCATGTTCGAGCCCATCAAGGCGCGGTTAGCATCATCGTGCTCAAGGAATGGAATCAGGGCGGCAGCTACAGACACAACCTGCTGCGGTGACACGTCCTGATACTGAACATCCATCGGCGGTTTAACGGTAAATTCACCCTGGTGACGAACAGAAACCAACTCTTCTACCAGCTTGCCGTTTTTATCAACCTCGGCTGAAGCCTGGGCGATAACGGTCTCGCCTTCGTTGATGGCAGACAAGTATTCGATGTCGCTGGTTACCTTGCCGTCTACAACCTTGCGATACGGGCTCTCAAGGAAGCCGTAGCTGTTGGTGCAGGCATAAGTAGCCAGGGAGTTAATCAGACCAATGTTTGGACCTTCCGGCGTCTCAATCGGACATACGCGACCGTAGTGGGTCGGGTGTACGTCACGAACCTCAAAGCCAGCGCGCTCACGGGTCAGACCACCAGGGCCTAACGCGGAGATACGACGCTTGTGAGTTACCTCGGACAGCGGGTTGTTCTGGTCCATAAACTGGGACAGCTGGCTGGAGCCGAAGAACTCTTTCATCGCGGCAGCAACTGGCTTGGCGTTCACCATGTCCTGAGGCATCAAGCCTTCGGATTCAGCCATGGACAGGCGCTCTTTCACCGCGCGCTCAACGCGAACCAGACCGATACGGAACTGGTTTTCGGCCATTTCGCCAACGGAACGAATACGACGGTTACCCAGGTGGTCGATATCGTCTACGGTACCTTTACCGTTGCGGATATCAATCAGGGTTTTCAGCGCTTCTACAATGTCTTCGCGATCCAGTACACCGCTGCCGGTTTCATCTTCACGGCCCAGACGACGGTTGAACTTCATGCGACCAACCGCAGAAAGATCGTAACGCTCATCGCTGAAGAACAGGTTCTGGAACAAACCTTCTGCAGATTCCTTGGTAGGCGGCTCACCCGGACGCATCATACGGTAGATCTCTACCAGTGCTTCCAGCTGGCTGCGGGTCGGATCGGCACGCAGAGTGTCAGACATGAACGGACCACAATCGAGGTCGTTGGTGTACAGAGTCTCGATGGTGTTAATGCCGGCTTTACCGAGTTCGGCCATTACGTCCGCAGTAATCTCGGTATTACACTCAAACATCACTTCACCGGTATCGGTGTCGATAATGTCTTTTGCCAGCGCACGGCCCATCAGGTACTCGGCTGGAACTTCCAGCTCGGTAACACCGGCTTTTTCCAGATCGCGAATGTGGCGAGCGGTAATGCGACGGCCCTGTTCAACCAGTACTTTTTTGCCGGCCTTGATATCAAAGCCAGCGATTTCACCACGCAGGCGCGACGGCTCCAGCTCCATCTTGAACACTTGCTTGTCGTGGTCAACATGGAAGTTGGTATTATCGTAGAACAGCTCCAACATCTCCTGGGAGCTGTAGCCCAGCGCACGCAGCAGAATGGTGGCCGGCAGCTTGCGGCGACGGTCAATACGTACGTAAACCAGATCTTTCGGGTCGAACTCGAAGTCGAGCCACGAACCGCGGTAAGGAATGATACGCGCGGAATACAGGAGCTTACCGGAAGAGTGAGTCTTACCCTTATCGTGGTCGAAGAACACACCCGGAGAGCGATGCAGCTGAGACACGATTACACGCTCGGTACCGTTTACAACAAAAGTACCGTTCTCGGTCATCAGGGGCACTTCGCCCATGTAAACTTCTTGCTCTTTGATGTCCTTGATCGCTTTGTTCGAGGACTCTTTGTCGTAAATAACCAGTCGAACTTTTACCCGCAGCGGAGCGGCATAAGTTACACCGCGTAACTTACACTCCTCAACGTCGAAAACGGGCTTACCTAACTGGTAATCAACGTATTCAAGCGCAGCGTTGCCTGAATAGCTGACAATCGGGAACACTGATTTAAATGCAGCGTGCAACCCGGTTTCCTGCCGCTGTTCGGCGGAAATACCCAGTTGCGTAAAATTGCGAAAAGAATCGAGCTGTATTGCAAGCAGGTACGGAAGCTCCATCACCTGTGGCAGCTTGCCGAAGTCCTTGCGAATACGTTTTTTCTCAGTGTATGAGTAAGGCATCTGCATTCCCCAGTACTTAACTTAAGTCGGGCCCCACTGTGGAACCCATTCGCTGTAACGCCGTGTTACAACGCTTTTTCAACCCCGTTTGAGGAAACTGAAAAATACAGTCTCTTCAAGCAGGAAAAGGCCGGCGAGCCAAACCCGAGAGTTTGCCCGCCAGCCCCGCGTCTGATGTTATTCAGACAGCATGCGCTATATGCACCGTGCTTACTTGAGCTCGACGACAGCGCCAGCTTCTTCCAGCTGCTTCTTGGCTTCTTCAGCTTCGTCCTTGGCAACACCTTCTTTAACGGTGGCCGGAGCGCCGTCAACCATAGCCTTGGCTTCTTTCAGGCCCAGACCGGTGATTGCGCGAACAGCTTTAATAACGTTAACTTTCTTGTCGCCAGCAGAAGACAGAACGATATCGAAATCGGTCTTCTCTTCAGCAGCGGCACCAGCGTCGCCACCAGCAACTGCAACAGCGGCAGCAGCAGCGGTAACACCAAACTTCTCTTCCATAGCTTCGATCAGTTCAACAACGTCAGATACAGACATTTCTGCAACGGCATTGATGATATCTTCTTTAGTCAGTGACATGAGTCATTTCCTAACATTGGGGAGCACTTACAGCCACATTTAAATGAGTGTGGGCCGGGCTCATTAAAACTTTAATAAACTGCTCAGTTCGGAACAAACCGAAACTTAGGCAGCCTGTTGCTCTTTCTGGTCGCGAATGGCCGCAATAGTGCGTACCAGCTTGCCAGCAGCTGCTTCTTTCATCACGCTCATCAGCTTGGCGATCGCCTCATCTTTGGTCGGCAGTGAAGCCAACTTGTTGATGTCGAAGATCGAACCTTCAAAGGCAGCGACTTTCAGCTCGAACTTGTCGTTTCCTTTAGCGAAATCCTTAAAGATGCGCGCACCGGCGCCAGGATGTTCGTTAGAGAAAGCAATCAGGGTCGGGCCTACGAAGCTGTCATTCAGACACTCGTAGTCGGTACCTTCAACTGCGCGGCGGGCCAGAGTGTTACGGACGATTTTCATCCAAACACCGTTTTCACGGGCCAGCTTGCGCAGCGCTGTCATGTCGCCAACTGTTACGCCACGTGCATCGGCGACAACAGCGGACAGAGCGCTCTTAGCAGCTTCCTGGACTTCAGCGACAATCGCTTTTTTGTCTTTAAGTCCTAATGCCACAAGATTTCTCCTGGATTTAACTGACATCCACCCTTCACAGGAAGAGGGAGCGGTCAATCGTTACATCTACCTGACTGGCCTATTACATACTGACCGGTCAGTCGTTTCGGTGATTAATCCAGTTTTCTTAATAAAGCTCACTACTGAACTCTATATTTAGAAAAATGCTGAATTGGGTTTCACCGTCTGCGCGGGCGAAGCTTTTGCTTCATTAACTTCTGGCATTGCAACCAAAAGGCCTGCGGTCTTTGACGGTCCATGGCAAGGCATTAAGCAATGCCACGGACCCCAAAGTTCTTTTTCGCCTTCGGAAACTTAGATTTCCAGAGACGACTGATCGATAGCGAGGCCCGGGCCCATGGTGGTGGACAGGGTCACTTTCTTCAAATAAACGCCTTTCGCAGAAGCTGGCTTGGCTTTCTTCAGGTCAGAGATCAGGGCTTCCAAGTTCTGCTTCAGAGCAGACTCTTCAAAACCCAGGCTGCCGATGCCGCCGTGAACGATACCAGCTTTGTCAGCGCGGTAACGAACCTGACCAGCTTTAGCGTTCTTAACTGCAGTCGCAACATCTGGAGTTACGGTGCCGGTTTTCGGGTTTGGCATCAGGCCGCGAGGACCCAGGATTTGACCCAACTGACCAACAACACGCATAGCTGCCGGATCGGCGATCACTACGTCGAAGTCCATGTTGCCGGCTTTAACTTGCTCGGCCAGATCTTCCATACCAACGATGTCGGCACCAGCCGCCTTGGCAGCTTCCGCAGCTTCACCCTGGGTGAACACAGCAACGCGAACATCTTTACCGGTACCGTTAGGCAGAGTGGTTGCACCACGAACAGCCTGGTCCGATTTACGTGGATCGATGCCGAGGTTAACAGCAACATCTACGGTTTCAGCAAACTTAACAGTGGACAGTTCTTTCAGCAGAGCAACCGCTTCGGAGATGCTGTACTGCTTGCCAGCCTGTACTTTTTCACGGATAGCGCGCTGGCGCTTGGACAACTTAGCCATTACAGACCCTCCACTTCGATACCTGCACTGCGAGCGCTACCAGCGATGGTGCGAACAGCAGCATCCATGTCAGCTGCAGTCAGGTCAGCTTCCTTGGTCTTAACGATTTCTTCCAGTTGCTCGCGAGTCACCTTACCCACTTTGTCAGTGTTCGGGCGGCTGCTGCCACTTTTGATACCGGCGGCCTTGCGCAGCAGCACTGCTGCGGGCGGAGATTTCATAATGAAGGTGAAGCTGCGATCACTGTAAACAGAGATTACAACTGGCACAGGCAGGCCTGGCTCCATACCTTGAGTCTGTGCGTTGAACGCTTTACAGAACTCCATGATGTTTACGCCGTGCTGACCCAGGGCCGGACCCACAGGGGGGCTTGGGTTTGCCTTGCCGGCAGCTACTTGCAGCTTAATATAAGCTTCGATTTTCTTAGCCATCGTTACACTCCAGATGGGTGGTTAACGCCTCGGGCCTATCTCACAAGGCTGCAAATTTGCAGACCACAACGCAAAATAGAGCCGTCACAGGCTCCCCGCCCCGCCAACCATTTGACGGAGCCGTTAAAAATCTAGTACACAAACGCCTTCGGCACTACACCAAAGGCCATGTGATCAGGTTTTTTCTACCTGAGTAAATTCCAGCTCAACCGGTGTAGTGCGACCAAAGATCGACACCGCCACATGCAGTCGGCTTTTCTCGTAGTTGACTTCCTCAACCACGCCGTTGAAATCATTAAACGGACCATCAATTACGCGAACCACTTCACCTGGCTCAAACATGGTCTTAGGTTTCGGTTTGTCTTCCGAGTCATGCATACGCTGCAGAATGATTTCCGCTTCACGCTCGGTAATCGGCGCTGGCTTATCAGCCTTACCACCAATAAAGCCCATTACTCGCGGAGTTTCTTTCACCAGGTGCCAGGTTTCGTCAGTGAGCTCCATCTGGACCAAAACGTAGCCCGGGAAAAATTTACGCTCACTCTTACGCTTCTGACCACCACGCATTTCAATAACTTCTTCGGAAGGCACCAGAACCTCACCGAACAGATCCTGCATGCCGTGCAGCTCAATACGCTCTTTCAGCGAACTGGCGACTTTCTTTTCAAAGCCTGAATAGGCGTGTACTACGTACCAGCGCTTAGCCATTGGTCAACCCTTATCCGATAATGAGTGCAGCAATCCAGCCGAACAGCGCGTCCAGACCCCACAGGATCAGAGCCATCACGATGACCACAACAACAACCATCAAAGTGATTTGATTACGCTCTTGGCGAGTCGGCCATACAACCTTGCGAGCCTCTACCTGGGCACCCTTCACAAGAGCCCAGAAATCCGCACCCTTGGCAGTCCTCAAAGCAATTACCAGCGCCACACCAATAGCAGCCAGCACACCCAGCAGACGATACAGAAACGGCTCAGCACCAAAGTGATGGTTACCATAAACCGCACCAGCTACCAGCAGCGCGACCAACAGCCACTTCAATCCATCCAGGCGATAACGACTCTCTTCGGTTACAGCACTCATGTATACAGTTGCCACTCTGATATCGGGTTAATAGATGGCAGGCCAGGAGGGACTCGAACCCCCAACAGCCGGTTTTGGAGACCGGTGCTCTACCAATTGAACTACTGGCCTGCAGAAATCGTGGCTTTCCAGCCTGCATTTGGTGATAGTCTGCGGCTATCTTAAATTACCAAACGCTTTTCCTGAGGGAGATCACTGAAAGTAAGCACTTACACTCCCTCGCGATCATTTTTTAACTGCCAAAAAACTCCCTCGGAGCGCTATGCTCCGGGGAATAATCTGGAGCTCTTGAGCAGATTTGAACTGCCGACCTCACCCTTACCAAGGGTGTGCTCTACCAACTGAGCTACAAGAGCGTAAACCATTACCAGTCCCACACCGGGTAAAACTGGAGCGGGTAGCGGGAATCGAACCCGCATATTCAGCTTGGAAGGCTGACGTTCTACCACTGAACTATACCCGCTTGAACTCTCTTTTTCGCCGCGCTTCCGCGTGCAACGAGGTCAAGCTTGGAGGCTCCGCCTCTGGCCCTACAGCAAGCTCATTGCTGCAATGCCTAAATAATGGTGCAGGGGGGTGGATTCGAACCACCGAAGCTTTCGCGTCAGATTTACAGTCTGATCCCTTTGGCCACTCGGGAACCCCTGCGAAAAGGCCGTGCAATTTACTTTGCAGACCCACCCTTGTCAACTTCAAAAGGCCAACAAGAGGCAAAAAAATGGAGCTGGTGATAGGAGTCGAACCTACGACCTGCTGATTACAAGTCAGCTGCTCTGCCAACTGAGCTACACCAGCTCGGACTGTGTTGAAGACATCTCAATACAGCGGAGGCGGGATTCTAGGGGAAGTCGGGACCAGACGCAACAGGCTCGCAGCTTTTTTCTGAAATTTCTGCATTTGGTGCCACTTCAGCCAGATCTGACCAGAACTTTGAAGCCAGTAAAGCCCGGTCTATTGCCGGAAATTGCAACCAGTACTCTACCACCGTCTTGGTTGCCAGCCTGACTTGCGGGCGTATACCGCGCCGCTCCAGCGCCTGCTTTCTGGAACTGGCATTATCACTACTACTGTAAATACCCAGTGAAATGCCATTAACCAGCTCACCCTCACCAAATATGAAGCTATCTATACCATCACTTAATAATCGATTTAGCCTGCGCTGTGCCAATTCACGGCTTTCATATGGAGGCAAGTAGACCCAATACCCGGCCTCCATCTCACGCTCTTTCTGCCAAAATTCTACCGCTAGACCGGCGGCCCTCATGCCAACATAGAGATCATTGGCCGAGTCCTGACTCAGGATTGGACCGATAAGCAGGCACTTTTGAGCAACGACGTCTGCACGGTGCCGCACCATATCATCCAACGGCTCAGGATGAGCAGGCCGCTCAGAAACCAGCATCAGCTGTTTTTCAGAACTTACAGGCGCTGCCTTGAACCGCTCTTGACGCTGCTCTTGCTGCCCCGACAACCAATAGGCCATCACGCCGTTACACATCAACAGTGTCAGCAACAACCAACGCATCCAATCACCTTATGGCAGTAAAATATCCAACCCTTCCAGCACCAACCCCGGAGCAACTATCACTGACCTATCTTTTATATGCGGCTCCAGAACCCCTGCGTCTCCACCCCCCAAAACCACGAGAGGCTCAGCAAGTTGATTGGAGGCCGCCTCAATCACACCCAACAGAGAATGAATGCAACCGCGATTAACAGCCTGAAGTGTATTTGAGGCAGCCCCGAGGTCAGACTGATCCCATTCGGATGGCACTTTAACCTGATCAGTCCCCTCAAACAGTGCGCTGCGCTGCAATTCCAAACCCGGAACAATGTAACCACCCAAATGCTGGCCGCTTGCAGTCAACAGATCAGCTGTGAGCGCACTTCCCGCACTGACCACCACTAAGTTGCCGGGCCACTTTTGATATGCCGCCAAAATTGCCAACCAGCGATCTACACCAAGTTGCGTTGGATCCTCGTAACCACAACTTACGCCCGCCGCAATGGATTCCACACGAGCAAATTCCGCCTCAATTGCCCAGCTCGCAAAAACCCAGGCTGATATTTTTTCGGCAATCTCTTCTCCAGCAACGTTAGCAACGCGAACCCTTTCAGGCGGCCCCGCCAAATGCTGGTTAATCAATTGCAATGAGTCCTTATGCGCCAAAGCGCCATAACGTTTTGCGCAGCGCCATTTAATTCGAGTATTGCCAATATCGATATCCAATATGGCCATCAACCAGCCCCCCTCAGACTGATCTCACCGCCGTTGAAGCTTCTAACTTCACCACCCACCTCCAACCGCAAAGCACCATTTTCAGCTACTCCTCTTGCGATACCAGTAACTTCCTGATTTGGCGTTACCAATTTCACGGACTGGTCTTTAAACGCATCACTGGCCTGCCACTCTTCACGATATTTCTCAAAGCCAACAGACTGATAATCATCCAACAATGCCAGCAGTTCGTTTAATAAAACTGAAGCCACTTCATTTCTCGAAAGCGTATTTCCGCCCGCCTTCTGAAGGTCTGTCCACCGCTGGGTAATTTCTTCGGCACCCTCCATGGGCATAGCCACATTAAGACCCACACCCACAACAACCTGGCAAAAGCCCGCAGGATCACCAGTCATTTCCAACAGAATCCCGCCCAACTTACTTTGCCCAACAAGTACATCATTAGGCCACTTCAATGAAACACCTTTTAAACCACAGGTTTCTACAGCTCGCTTTACCGCCACACCAACCGCAAGACTTAAACCTTCCAGTGAAGCTGCACCACCATCAAAACCCCAGACAACCGACAAATAAATGTTACGTGCAAAGGGACTCACCCACGTGCGACCGCGCCGACCACGTCCCGCTGTCTGTCTTTCAGCCAAGACCACCAAACCCGAAGCATTACCTCGTTCTGCGTGTTGTTTGGCAAGCGTATTGGTTGAATCCACCGCCTGCAAAATTTCAAGCTTCGAAATAAGAGAGTGATTTTTTTCAGAAATGCTGTTTTCAATTTTCGCCTTATCCAAAAGTTCAAGCCCGCCAGCTATACGATAGCCACGCCCCTTGATACTTTCGATAACCAAAGACCACTCCGACAACTTTTGGATCTGCTTCCAGATTGCCGTCCTGGTTACACTCAGCCGCTCTCCCAGCTCCTCACCGGAGTGGAACTCACCATCTGCCAAAATCGAAATCAGGTTATTCGTCAGATCTGACATTACCCACCCCAAAGCTCAACTAAATTGATCCAGATAAATCGTACACCTAAAGCAAAAATAACCAGCGCAAACCAACGCTTAAGAGTAGCCCCAGGTAAACGGTGAGCAAGGGCCGCACCCCAACGCACACTGATCATAGCGGCCAATGATATGCCAAGCAGAGCTGGGAGATAGATAAAGCCCAACGATCCGACTGGCAGCTCTTCTTCCCAGCCCGCCACCATAAAGCTCATTGCAGCAAACAAGCCAATAGGCAAACCGCATGCGGCACTGGTTGCAATCGCTCTATGTATCGGCACATTGCACCACAACAAATATGGTGTTGTAAGAGACCCACCACCAATCCCAAAGATCGCCGACAACATGCCAAAAGATGTGCCAGCAAAGGAATTACCAAGCCAACCAGGCACTTCTCGATGGGCATGTGGCTTAACACCAAAGCCTGCCTGCATTGCAACTGCAACCATGAGCACACCAAACACCAGCTGCAATATTACTCCTGATAAATAGGAAGCCACCAAACCACCTGCAAGCGCCCCTACAGCAATGCCCGGAGCAAGTTTTTTAAAAACACCCCACTCTACAGCCTGGCGTCGATGATGAACCCAAGTGGCGTTAATAGATGTCACCACAATGGTCGCCAGCGAAGTGCCTATCGCCAGATGGGTCAATACCGCAGGATCAAACTGCTGGGCACTAAATGCGATAATGAGCAGCGGAACGATGATTACTCCGCCACCCAAACCGAACAGGCCCCCAACAAACCCGGCCAGTAGCCCTAGAGCCAAATAAAGTAAATAGACTTCCATCAGAGCGCCGGCAATGCGTTTTTCAGCATCGCTTCGATTTGTTCAACCATGGGTTCAATAATCTCTGGTGTAAACGCTTCCGGTTTCGGAGTATGAATATGGCCTGTAGGGATCGAAGAATCCAATTCATTGCGAAGTCGAATGCTGCGATAGGATATTTCATTGGATAAATAGCCTCCACCACTACCACTAACGGCTATTTTGTCAGCGAGTTCCGTTAAATGGCCAGCCTCTGTAGTCACGGGCTCTTTGGCACCATCCTCAGAACTGCCTTGCTCCAAATACGTAACCTTACGGTTATCGTTGATAGCATATGAGCCAGTTGCTTGTTGCATGAGTTCAACTGGCAAGCTGAATTCAACAAATTCCGGCCCAGCAATTTCTTTCCCACCCAAAAGACCTGGTATTGGGTTTTTACTACTTGCAGCGGCGTATATATTCAGGTTATCAGGGGCAGTTGCGCTTCTACGACGACCAGGAAAACGCTCCAGATCAAAATCAGTACGCCCCTGACTGATCGTTACTACCATGTCTACCGAGTCATTTTCGTAATATGGCCCTAACAGGCTTTCGACCTCTCCCAGATCAAAGTCTTCGTACCTTACTGGAAACGTGACCGCATTTATTTCTGCTTTCTGACCATTAAACTCTATCACCTTGCCATCGAGAGCAAGAGCAGCAATTCCAGATGGGTTACCCTGAAGGATATTTCGATCAAGTAAAAACGGGTCAAAGCCTGTAATCAATATTTTCAGCGGGGCATCAGACGTGTATTCAAGATCTGCACGCCCACGACTTGCAGACTCAAATATCTCTTCCAGCTGATATATTTCTTTTTCTGTCAGCTCAAATTGTGGTTGTGCATTTTTTATCACCCAGATATAACCGAGTCGCGCCCAATAAAGAGGACGATCATCAAAATCTTTTTTGGCTTCCATAGAAGCTTTGGCATGCAACCAAAGGTCATTACTAACCTGCGATATTAGTTTTTCTGCCTCTTTAAAGCTTTTAAGTACTAACCATTTCCTTTCAAATGCCTGAACATCCTCATGCCATCGGTCAGCGATTCCCTGCATTTTTTCATATGCAAGCGTGAGCCTTTGCTGCTCTGTATCCGTTGCCCAGTGTTGTTCGACATTAGTTTTCCAGTGTGCCGGATCAAAAACTGTTTTTTTATCTGGTTGTTCACCACAACCAGCCAACCCTGATACAACACCGATTAGCAGCAGCATTTTTCTATAAACTTTATTCATATATCCCCCTGGCTTTTGAGCATTCTATGTTTTTTGACTGTAGCGAGACACAGGTTTTTAAATCCTACTTAGAAACACTGTAGTTGTTGGCTTTCTAAAACCTCTGAATGTGGATGGAAATGGAGACTCTGAATCGCTTCACGCTGTTCGCGATGACAAGGCTAGAGACGCTTCGCGACGCGAAGAGTGACAGCGATAAGGTTGTGACACAAAGTAAAACGCCATAAATAAAAAACCCGAGCCGCATAGCGACTGGGGTTTTGTATTTAAAGCCTGGCGACAAACCGGCAGGAAGCCGGTTTGGGCGTCGAGCACCGCGAGACGGGCGCGGCCCGAGGGCCAGGAGGGCCCGAGCCATTGCCGTCGGTCAGCGCCAGCCACCCAACGTTTTCCCGGCACAAAGTAAAACGCCCTGACCACTTAACGGGCTTCATCAAGTTTCCACGACCTACAGTGACTCGGGCCCTCCTGGCCCTCGGTCCTGCGGACCGCCTGCGCGTTGCTGCGGCGCCCAAATTTGTTCCCGACAAATTTGTCACATGGAGCCCGACTTCCGTAACACTAAGTCAAAAAGCCATAAATAAAAAACCCCAGCCGCATAGCGACTGGGGTTTTGTATTTAAAGCCTGGCGACAAACCGGCAGGAAGCCGGTTTGGGCGTCGAGCACCGCGAGACGGGCGCGGCCCGAGCGACAGGACGTCGCGAGCCATTGCCGTCGGTCAGCGCCAGCCACCCAACATTTTCCCGGCACAAAGTAAAACGCCCTGACTCTTTCGAATCAGGGCGTTTTGATTTAAAGCCTGGCGATGACCTACTCTCACATGGGGAGACCCCACACTACCATCGGCGATGCATCGTTTCACTTCTGAGTTCGGGATGGGATCAGGTGGTTCCAATGCTCTATGGTCGCCAGGCAAACTGGCTTGGATCGGTTTTAGTCTTACCTCGTGATGAGTGCAGTTTCCGGTTCCAAATAGGGTGGTAAATTCTTAAGTCTTTTTCTGTTGCTCTGCTTCTGTTCAAGCGTGTCTTACTTACTTGTCCTACGTCACTGATCAGTAACTTCAGTTATATGGTCAAGCCTCACGGGCAATTAGTACTGGTTAGCTCAACGCCTTACAACGCTTCCACACCCAGCCTATCAACGTCATAGTCTTTAACGGCCCTTTAGGGGATTTAAAATCCCAGGGAGAACTTATCTTGAAGGGGGCTTCCCGCTTAGATGCTTTCAGCGGTTATCCTGTCCGAACATAGCTACCGGGCAATGCGTCTGGCGACACAACCCGAACACCAGAGGTTCGTCCACTCCGGTCCTCTCGTACTAGGAGCAGCTCTTCTCAATTCTCCAACGCCCACGGCAGATAGGGACCGAACTGTCTCACGACGTTCTGAACCCAGCTCGCGTACCACTTTAAATGGCGAACAGCCATACCCTTGGGACCGGCTTCAGCCCCAGGATGTGATGAGCCGACATCGAGGTGCCAAACACCGCCGTCGATGTGAACTCTTGGGCGGTATCAGCCTGTTATCCCCGGAGTACCTTTTATCCGTTGAGCGATGGCCCTTCCATACAGAACCACCGGATCACTAAGACCTACTTTCGTACCTGCTCGACGAGTTTGTCTCGCAGTCAAGCACACTTCTACCTTTGCGCTCATAGCATGATTTCCGACCATGCCGAGTGTACCTTCGTGCTCCTCCGTTACTCTTTGGGAGGAGACCGCCCCAGTCAAACTACCCACCATACACTGTCCTCGATCCGGATAACGGACCTGAGTTAGAACCTCAAACATACCAGGGTGGTATTTCAAGGACGACTCCACGATATCTAGCGACATCGCTTCAAAGTCTCCCACCTATCCTACACAAATAGGCTCAAAGTTCAGTGCAAAGCTGTAGTAAAGGTTCACGGGGTCTTTCCGTCTAGCCGCGGGAACACGGCATCTTAACCGCGATTTCAATTTCACTGAGTCTCGGGTGGAGACAGCGTGGCCATCATTACGCCATTCGTGCAGGTCGGAACTTACCCGACAAGGAATTTCGCTACCTTAGGACCGTTATAGTTACGGCCGCCGTTTACCGGGGCTTCGATCAAGAGCTTCGCTTACGCTAACCCCATCAATTAACCTTCCGGCACCGGGCAGGCGTCACACCGTATACGTCCACTTACGTGTTTGCACAGTGCTGTGTTTTTGATAAACAGTTGCAGCCACCTGGTCACTTCGGCCAGCCTCAGCTTAGGGAGCAAGTCCCATCACCAAAACCGGCGTACCTTCTCCCGAAGTTACGGTACCATTTTGCCTAGTTCCTTCACCCGAGTTCTCTCAAGCGCCTTGGTATTCTCTACCTGACCACCAGTGTTGGTTTGGGGTACGGTTTCTTGTGAACTGAAGCTTAGAAGATTTTCTTGGAAGCATGGCATCAATGACTTCGTCCAAAAGAGGACTCGACATCGCGTCTCAGCCTTAGGAGTCCGGATTTGCCTAAACTCCCAGCCTACTCGCTTATACAGGGACAACCAACGCCCTGATCACCTAGCCTACTCCGTCCCTCCATCGCATCCACAAGAAGTACGGGAATATTAGCCCGTTTCCCATCGACTACGCATTTCTGCCTCGCCTTAGGGGCCGACTAACCCTGTCTCGATTAACGTTGGACAGGAAACCTTGGTCTTCCGGCGAGGGAGCTTTTCACTCCCTTTAACGTTACTCATGTCAGCATTCGCACTTCTGATACCTCCAGCATGCCTTACAACACACCTTCAACGGCTTACAGAACGCTCCTCTACCATGCGTGCAAGCACGCATCCGTAGCTTCGGTTTACAGTTTGAGCCCCGATACATCTTCCGCGCAGGCCGACTCGACTAGTGAGCTATTACGCTTTCTTTAAAGGGTGGCTGCTTCTAAGCCAACCTCCTAGCTGTCTAAGCCTTCCCACATCGTTTCCCACTTAACTGTAATTTGGGACCTTAGCTGACGGTCTGGGTTGTTTCCCTTTCCACGACGGACGTTAGCACCCGCCGTGTGTCTCCCACGATTGTACTCCTCGGTATTCGGAGTTTGCATCGGGTTGGTAAGTCGGGATGACCCCCTAGCCGAAACAGTGCTCTACCCCCGAGGGTAAGACGTGAGGCGCTACCTAAATAGCTTTCGAGGAGAACCAGCTATCTCCCGGTTTGATTAGCCTTTCACTCCGATCCACAGCTCATCCCAGCATTTTGCAACATACTTGGGTTCGGACCTCCAGTTAGTGTTACCCAACCTTCATCCTGGCCATGGATAGATCACCGGGTTTCGGGTCTACTCCCAGCAACTCAACGCCCTATTAAGACTCGATTTCTCTACGGCTCCCCTAGACGGTTAACCTAGCTACTGAAAGTAAGTCGCTGACCCATTATACAAAAGGTACGCAGTCACAGAACTAGTCTGCTCCTACTGCTTGTACGCATACGGTTTCAGGTTCTATTTCACTCCCCTCACAGGGGTTCTTTTCGCCTTTCCCTCACGGTACTGGTTCACTATCGGTCAGTCAGGAGTATTTAGCCTTGGAGGATGGTCCCCCCATCTTCAGACAACATATCACGTGTGCCGTCCTACTTAATACGTCGATAATCGCTTTCGTGTACGGGGCTATCACCCTCTATCGCCGGACTTTCCAGACCGTTCCACTAACTCATATCGCTCGGCTAATCCCCGTTCGCTCG